>DAISYT010000130.1:2666-6273 GCA_036825175.1 Candidatus Cloacimonadota bacterium | reverse complement strand
ATCCTCGTGCCGGAGCGTTGGAATTTACCGAAGAATTCGACATCGAACAAAACACGGTCTTTATGAGCACGATTCTTCCCGCCGAAAGTTTTGTGGATGAACCGGCTCTCAGTACAGCTTTGGAAATCCTTTTTTCCAAACGCAAATCTCCCATCCAATATAAGTTGGTGGAAGAATTAAACCTTGTGAACTATATTTACGGTTATGCCAACGCTTCAGCCAACAATCCCGAAGGCACGATCGATATAGTCTTTGAAGCCAAAGACCCAACCCAAATTCGTGAAATCATCCGCATCATCGACGATGAAATCGCCAAATACAGCGTTTCCGGTTTCACTCAAAAACAGATCGATAACGTAATCACCCGTAATGAAGCAGACCGTTTGCTGAACACGCCCAGCATAGAACGCGACGCCAATGTGATCGGCTGGAGCATGTTGCAATACGGTGTTCCCGACTATTATCCGATGCAGATGGAAATTTTAAAAAATCTCACACCGAACGACCTGGCTCTGGCTCTGCGTAAACATCTCGTTCCCAAAAACAGGGTGATTTTCCAGGCAGTTCCTCTGGGAACGAAAGCTCTTCTGGAATCGCAGGAAAAAGTAGTCGCCGAAAAATCCGAAGTGGAAAAAGTGGAAGTGAAGAAAAATCTCACTTTGCTTTACAAGAAAAACACCGAAAAGCCTTTCATTCAGGGAGTTATTTATCTTCCCGTCAGCACCGGTTACGAAACGACAGACAGCTACGGTTCGCTTTCTTTTATGTTGGATTTGATGTTTTCCGGCTCGAAAAAATTTGATCCGATGGATTTGACCGAATGGTTTGAAGACCATGCCATCGATTTCGATGATCATATCAATTCTCTGGGCACTTATCTGGAATTCAAATGTCTGAAAGCGGATTATGCGGTTTTGGCAGAAATTTTAACCGATGCGTTCCAAAATCCTTCTTTCCAGGAATCCGAAATAAAATTAGCAAAAGACAGAGCGGATGCCAATTTTAAGCGTGCTCTCAGTAATGCATATACTTATCATAATGACTTTATGTGTGCTTCGCTTTATGGCAAAACTATGTTCGGTCTAAGCCGGGAAGAGAGAAATAATATCGTGCAAAAGCTTACCAGAGATGATCTGCAAAATCTCTATAACACATACTTCAATGCTGATTCTGCTATTATCACTTTCGTGGGAGACCTTTCCAAAGAGGAAGCGGAAGAAATGGCGAAAACCTTGTATAAAGCCATCCCCAATAAGAAAATAGAACAAGAGCAAACTTATCTGCTTACTCCCGATCTCGAAGCCGATTTTGTGAATCAATACAAATTTGAACAGGTTAATGTGAATCTGAATATGGTCGCTCCCAAATTGGGCGATCCCGATTTTGAAGCAATGAATGTGATCGAACTGTTGTGTAACGGCTCCCGCGGCAGAATTTTTATGGCGTTGCGCGGCGAAAATGATCTGGCATATTACGGCTATGCCGGCTACGGTTATTCAGAAACCAACGGCTATTTCCGTTTAACGAGTCAGACTTCTATCGATAAAAAAGATGAGCTGATCGACGTTTTACGAGGTGAGATCGAGAAATTGAAAACCGTTGCGGTTTCGGAAGAAGAAATCGCCATAGCCATCGCGGAAAATCAAAAAATGATGAGCGCTTATCTGAACGACAATCGGCTTCCCTACTACATAACTCATTATGAATCAATCGGTTTAGGTTACAATTATCTCGACACCAGCAGCGAATATCTGAAAAGTGTAACTCCCGCAGATATCATGAGAGTCGCCAATAAATACTTTCAGAAGATTGCTGTGATTGTCTCCGAACCTTCGGCTGACGTCAAGCTGATAGTCGAATGAGCCTGGCAAAATTTGAATTCGATTTTGGCTGTCCGATCGTCTGCACAGCGATTCACAACGGACATGAAGTTTCTGACGCTGTAGAGCGCAATTTAGCGATTTCCGAAACGAGGCGTCTTTATGAAGAAGATCCATTTACGGAGCGCTTTGCCGCCATCTGTTCAAATCAGATAATCGCTGTCACCAGTCGTTTTGAAGTCGATCTGAACCGCAGTGTAGATAAATGTATTTATCTGCAACCGGCAGATGCCTGGGGCTTGCAGACACGTCTTTCTCCACCTTCGGATGAAGTAATGGAAACGAGTCGTAAACACTATTTTCATTTTTATGAAGAAGTGCGGGATCATTTCCGCAAAATGGAAGATACATTCGGCAGATTCTTTGTTTGGGATATTCATTCCTACAATCACCACCGGTTGGGACCGGATGCTCCTTTCGACGATCCGCAGCAAAATCCCGATGTGATGTTGGGTTTGAGCAATATGCCTGCCCGTTGGTATCCTTTGGTGGAAAAAGTCGAACGGATTTTTACCGAAGCCGATTATTTCGGCAAATCTCTTTTTGCCACGACCAAATGCCGCTTTCCCGGAGGGAATTTTTCGCGTTGGATTCATCATAATTTTCCTGATTCCGCCTGTTGCATTGCCATCGAATTCAAGAAGATTTGGATGGACGAATGGACCGGGCAGGTTTTCCCGGAAAAGCAGGAAAGATTGAGCCAAATTCTGGCCAAAGCCACTCAAATGATCGAAGCGGAAATCGGGAAATTATAAAAAATCTGCTTGCCTTGCTTTATGCGGATTTTTTCTTGGATTGTGTTTTTTTAGAGCGGGTTTAGCTCAGTAGGTAGAGCGTCAGCTTCCCAAGCTGAAGGTCACGGGTTCGAGACCCGCAACCCGCTCCATTTTTTTTCGGAGGTCTTTGTTCTGATGCTCTACTATAAAAATTTCAATTCACCATTAGGAAAACTGGGATTGTACGCCGATGAGCAGCATCTTTGCAAAATCACTTTTGGTACTGTCGAAAAAGATGATAATTCCAACCCGATTTTGGAAGAAACCGCCTTACAATTAGACGAATATTTTGCCGGTAAAAGACAAGAATTCACAATTCCAATAAGACCGGAAGGCACAAGTTTTCAGAAGAAAGTCTGGCTGGCATTGCAAGCGATTCCTTATGGCAAGACGATTTCTTACCAGGAAATGGCAGAACTCGTCGGCAACAAAAATAAAGCCAGAGCGGTGGGAACAGCCAATCACTTCAATCCGATTCCGATCTTTATTCCCTGCCATCGGGTTGTACGCAAGAATGGCGGACTGGGTGGCTACGCCGGTGGTTTGGATATCAAGAAATATCTGCTCGATTTGGAAACCAGGAATGGTATAAAATAATATAGTTGAAGATATAACCTTGAAAAGGCTCAGCAAGAAGAAGCAACCTCATAAGCCTTTTCAAGGATTTGGTGCTCAGCCACAGTGATTTAACCTTGAAAAGGCTGACAAGAAAGAAACAGCCTCATAAGCCTTTTCAAGGTTTGATACTTAGCCACAGCGTGGCGAGATCAGGTAGCCCGGTGCGTTAGCGCCGGGAGAAAGAAGCAAGTCACAACTCTTAGCGCCATCGGTGCGGAACCTTCTGAATATCCAACCGAACAGCACGGAATGTCCAATGATGAAGGAAGAAAACGAAGGATTTATGATTGAAGATTTAAGATTGAAGATTTGTCCGCCTGTGGCGGAATGAAT
>DAISYT010000130.1:0-2566 GCA_036825175.1 Candidatus Cloacimonadota bacterium | reverse complement strand
TTGAAAAGGCTGACAAGGAAGAAGCCGCCTCATAAGCCTTTTCAAGGATTTGGTGCTCAGCCACAGTAATTTAACCTTGAAAAGGCTCAGCAAGAAGAAGTCTCCTCATAAGCCTTTTCAAGGTAATACAATTATTTTTCTTCCAGCAGCTTCCGATAAATCTGCATGTATTTTTCTGCTGTGTTTTTCAGATTGAAACGTCGCTTCGATTCGCTCATAACGCGTTGTAGCTGATGTTCCTTCGTTTGCGGATCGAGTTGGTAAAACTTCATCGCTTCGCCGATACCGTAATCCAGCCCGGCTTTATCTGCCATCCTGAAAACAAAGCCGTTGCCGTTATCGTTTTCCACATCGAGTTGAGTGATCGTGTCCTTCAATCCGCCGGTAGCACGTACAATCGGCAGAGTTCCGAAACGCAGCGCTTCCATTTGCGGTAAGCCGCAGGGTTCGTAACGGGACGGCATCAGAATGAAATCGGCAGCAGCTTTTCCCAGATTACTGAGCGATTCGTCGAAATTACAATATGCAACCTGCGCAAATTTCTCACTGAATTTCTTGAATTGACTTTCATATTTTTTATCGCCATTGGCAACTACAGCGATCTGCATTTTGTATTTTCTCAAATAAAACTGTAAATTATCCAGCAGAATATCCGGCGCTTTTTGATCATAAAGGCGATTGGGCCAGAAGAATAGCGGCGTGTCCGCTTCCAGCGGTAAATCCAGTTTTTCCTGGAATAATTTTTTGTTTTCCGCTTTCTTTTCCACCATGTTGTATTTATTAAAATTGATGATATCCCGCATCACTTTGGAATTCACCGTGTCGTTCGGAGCATTCAGAATACCGCTGGCTCTGCCTTGTTCACATTTCATTTTGATCATATCGTAAATCGGCTTGGAAACGATTTCCGGGAACATATTTTCTTTCAGTTCGCTCAGGAACGATTCACTCACGGTATTAAAATAATCCGCGGCAAAGATGGCAGTGGCTGTAAAATCGACCGGATTGGTCTTAAAATGTTCATGCCAGTTTTGTTTGATATTATCCGGATAATGCTCGAAATAGAGCCATTCCACAAAATCGAGCGGACGGATGCCACTCGCTTCGATTTCCTCCAGAGTTTGCTTCGCTGTGAAAATATTATGCAGCGTGAAAAGTGATTTTATGCCTTTGGCACGGGCAGCGGCAGGAATCAGACCGGTCATCCAGTCGTTGCAGTGCACCACATCCGGCTGTACATAATCCAGAATCTGGTTGATTACATATCGTTGCAAAGCCAGAGAACGGCGCACCGGCGAATGCAACATATTCTCCTCGTAAGGATTATTCAGGTAGGAAAAAGCGCTGTCATTGACCAGATGAATACCGCGTCCGCTCAGAACTACAGCCAATTTGTCGATTTCAGGATGAGTGATATTTGCCAGGTGCATGATGCTGCGGTCATACTTGGGCAAAACAATGTGCAATTCAAATTCCTGACTATCATTCAAATGCCGCACCAAACTGGCGGAGATATCGCCCAATCCACCGCCTTTGGCAGCGATCAGGTTTGCAGCATTTCCCATACCTTCCGGTAATTCGGTGATTTCCGGTGTGCACAGTAAAATCCGGGGTTTGTGCGATTTCTTAAAAACATTCTTATACTCCCGGCTGATCTCTGACGAAAACGTTTCCGGGCAGTTGTTATTCATGCCATTGTTCATTTATTAATTCCCTCAGTTTTTCTATTTGGAATTCCGATTTCTTTTCTAGTTCGGAAAGCATTTCGCGGAATTTTTGCCAATTTTCTCTTTCCGATTCAGTTTCAAACCAAACCATCTGCAAAGTCTGCATCCAGTGTAAAAGCGCTTCAAACGGCTCCTGGCGGAACCAGTCTTTATTTTCAAAACGATTGATCTGTAAAAATCTGTTCACATTCGGTTGGGAAAGCAATTCATTCCACCAAGCCAGGCTGGGAACGGCATTTTGCCAACTGTTCATCAATTCGCCCAGTGCTGCTATTTCCGAAGAATTTTCCGGTTTTAGTTGGGAAGGCAAACTCTGCATGATGTCTTCGATCTCGAAACGAAGGAGTGATTCATGGTACCATTCGGCACCGAATTTCCGGCGGAACATATCTGATAAAGGAGCAAGAAAAGCCGATAAAATCAGCATGGTCTGCTCTTCTTCAGTGAGAGCGGATGGCTTCAGGGTAAGAACCTTCTGCAAATTCTCGCAGACTTCCATCACGATTTCTGTGATATCGATTTCCGTTAATTCAAGGTATGTCGCTAAATCTGAAAGTTCTGATTCTAACCGCGATTTCAATTCCGGCTCAAATGCTTGGGAAAATCCGCTTTTGCCGGCTTGCCAGTTTGCCAGCAGATATCTGATCAGATCGATTGCCAGGATATCGCGGCAGGTGTTCAGCATATCTTCGTATGCCAACCGCTTGAGTGAACGAACCAGATTGGGCGTTCCCGCTTCCTGCAAGTGTGAATGCAACTTCGCGTAAATACCGCTGTTATCCTGGACTTCCTGAATTTCCCAGTAAACCACATATTTGAAAGCGTTTAATTCCACACGC
>DAISYT010000129.1:0-6316 GCA_036825175.1 Candidatus Cloacimonadota bacterium | reverse complement strand
TGATAAGATGAATTAATAACGTGAGCACCGTAGGTGCGGCACAAAAATAAGAGGAATTATGAAAGTCACTTTAGCCGGATATAACGTCGACAAAAAAATATTGGAAAAACTGCCGGAAGAAATCATTGCCACCCCGGAAACAATTTCGGCAGCTTACGCCCGCGTTAGCCGCGATCCGCGTGACATCCCCGATTTACGTCAGGAAGCACGGGAACAGGTAAAAAAAGCCCGCCGTTCCAACCAAGCCATCGTTTTTGGCATGAGCCATCATTCCGTGGCAGAACACGCCTACTTTAATTTTGATATTCTGCACATTTCCCGCCTGGCATTGGAAGAACTGGAAGCCCGTCGCATCGGCGCTGCCTACACGGAAAAATCCCAACGCTACATTACCCTGCGCGGCGATTTCGTGATACCTGCCGAATTTTCCGAAAACGACGCCAAACAATTTGAAGAGTTGATCGGCTGCCAAAATGCTTTCTATCTGCGCAATCTGGAGAAACTGGAGAGATACCAGTACGAGGTACATCCTGAATTGGTGAAACAGGCAGAAGAAGCTGCCTGCAAAGGTGTTTCCGATAAAATGAACCGGACAAAAAATACGTTGGAAGGCTGGGCAAAAGAGGATGCTCGATATGCTCTCAGCCTGGCAACGCAGGCTCAACTTGGACTTTCTTTTAATGCCCGTACTCTGGAACATGCCATCCGTACTTTACGCAATTCCAATCTGGCTGAATGCCGGGAACTTGCCCGGAAGCTTTTCGATGTAACCAAAGAAATTGCTCCTTCCCTCATCATTCTTGCCGATCCTGATGAATTTAAAAAAGCCTTCCAAACCGACCTGAAGGATGATAATTACCAGTTTACCAATAAACATCTCAAACAGCTCGTGAAGGATTTGATCGATAATTTTTATTCACGGCTGCAGGAAGAAATTCCTCGTTTTTGGGAAGCAGAACACGAGAAGCTGATCCTCGAATCCAATATCGACCGTAATATCGCTGCCGCTATTATTCATCATAATTCCCTGCTTACCATCGAAGATTCTTACCGTATCGCCTGTCTCGTGCTTTCCCAAGAAAGCAGTGGAAAAGATTTTTTCGGGAAAGTAATGAAATATGTTTCTGCTTTCGATTCTCTACCGCGTGAATTTGAATTTACCGGAGAGCTGAAATATGAATTGGTGGTGAGTGCCAGCAATTTTGCCCAACTCAAACGCCATCGCTTGATGACCATTTTGGCTCAGGCTTACGATCCCGGACTGGGCATCACCGTCCCGGATTCCGTGAAAGAAATCGGAGCAGAAGAGGAACTGCTGGATGTATGTCGTCGTAGTGAAGAACTCTATTTCGATTTTCTGCCCAAATACGGCAAAGCTGCCGAATATTGCCTTACCAATGCTCATCGCCGACGCGCGCTGGTCTCTGCCAACCCGCGTGAACTCTATCATTTCTCCCGTTTACGGGAAGATGAGCATGCTCAATGGGACATCAAAGCCACTGCCGGTAGAATGCTGAAACTGGCAAAACAAGTGGCTCCGCATACTTTTTTACTTTCCGGAGGTAAAGACCAATACACTAGATCGTAGTGGAAGTGTAATTGAGTTTCGGAAGCAAGCTCCTTTTCATAACGATCATAGTATCATTTGGTTTATCAAGCATGTCGTCGATTTGGTTTCATAGTGTTTCTTGCTAGATCCGGCGAGTTATGACCTCCCTTTTGACGATGCGACTTTGAGATTTATCCGCCTTTGGCGGAATTTGTGACTCTGTGACTTTGAAAAGAAGAAATGTCCTGCTAAATGACACCAAAAAGGTTTTGTTTGACATAAAAATAAAAAATCAGAATTTAATTTTCGTTGTTTTTTAGTACAAGCTTCGTCGATATTACTTTTCGACGAAGCAGAAAATTTTTTCAATGAAAGGAGTGCGAAGTATGAAGATTGTTAAGATTTTAGCGATTATTGGATTTATTCTCTTTTTGATGTTCAATTTTTTACAGTACGATAAAACCATTTATAAGACAAAACCAGCTCTTTCCAAACTGACAAAGGATGCAGAGCTGTATTCCAACAGTTGCACGCCCTCAGCCAGTGAAAAACGGGTAAGTGTATCGGTTGCAACGGTCTCTGCCGGCACGCCGGTTCAGATCATGGAGACATATCTTTCCTGGTGCAAAGTCCAGCTTTCGGATGGAACGATGGGTTGGACAGAAGAAAGAAATCTGGAAATTCCTGCTTCTGCTTTGTGCAGATATCCTCACAATCCTTTTTGTGCAATTTATGAAGAACCAAAAACCGATTCCAAACAACTTTTACGTTTGAAGAAAAGAACATACCTGCAAATTCTCGCTCATCAGGATGTGACTGCTTCCCGTGGTTATGAAACCGGATTTACCAAAGTAAAAGCTCCCGACGGCACGATCGGCTGGATAAAAGATTATCATTTGGAAAGAGCCGGTTGGGAACAGCCTCGTCGCATCAAACGCAAAGAATGGCGATATACCAAAGATTCTTTTAACAAGAAATGGATCGAGCAGGATTTTGAGAAATTTACTAAGAAATTTGCTGAACCTGCTGCCATGAAAAATGAAGAAGACAAACAGATTTACTATTTCAATAACATCTTTTTATATGATAAAGATCGGGTGGAATTGGGATTGCAGGTAACGGTCTCGAACCATAAAATCGAAGCCGTGAATCGATCTCACCGTATTACCAAATGGATCGGAAAATTCCCTCTGAGTTCGTTTCTGCGTTCTTCACTTTTGAATAATCATTTCTGGTATTTTTTCAGTCTGGGAGAGAAACAATCTTACGATAAATATGGCGATGAAGTGAAACCTAAAGCCCAACGTAAGGGCATTATCAGATGGATATTTATGATAGTTTTCGGAGCAATCTTTTTGACATTTTACTATTCTCTGGTTGCTGTTCCCTATTTTATTTGGGATAAATTTACCCGGAAACAAAGCCTGGATACCAGTAAAAGCAACGGGCAGATTAAATTCATCGCCACAACCGGAGCCATCGTGTTGGGTTACCTTTGGTTCGTTTTCTTAAATGTGAATTTCAGCGCTTTCTTTAATTGGTTCGCGTTGCATTTTCTGTTTTGTATAGGACTGACAATCGGTTTCATCGATAAATGGGTGAGCGATCTGATGTATAAACGATGCAGCCGCTGTCGTTACTGGAGTGGGAAAAACGAATCTTCCGAACTGCTGGGAGTAACCGAACATACCAAAACCACCACTTACTCGGATGGACATAAAACACACGAGAAAGGCAAAACAGAGCACTGGCGTGATTATCAATACTGCGAACGTACCGAATGCGGACACCGCTGGCACATCGACCGAACCTGGTGGTCCGGCTGGAGAAGATAGCTTATAGATGTGTGCAAAGAACTGCCCATCGATATTGAGACTTTGAGATGACGGGATTCTTCCTGAGAGCAACGTGCGAGAAACGTCAGAATGACAGTTTTGTTTTTGCGCCTTTGCGTTCTTTGCGGTAAGAAATTCGTGGAACCCTCAGTCCGGCAGTTGCCGGACAGCTCCCTTAACAGTGAGCAAAAAAGGTAAGCCTCAGCGAGGCGAGATATTGTAGCCAGGTGCGTTAGCGCCTGGAAAAGAAATACCCGGCAAACCGGAGCGCCATCGGTGCGGGACTAGTGAATATCCAATACCCAACACGGAATATCCAATGACCAACTACTAAAAGTCAATTCGGTGCTTTTCGATGAAATTCGGTGGCAAAAAGGAGATAACCCTCAGTCTCCGTGAACGGAGCCAGCTCCCTTAACAGGGAGCGAAAATGGAAGAAAACAGAGATGAGAGATGAGATTCTTCCTGAGAGCAAAGTCAACACACCTCACGACTAAAGTCGTACCCCTAAGCCAACGGCTTATAAATCTCAAGAGGGAACTTCGTTGAGATGACAACTTTATTGTGTCCTTCGTGATTTAGTGTCTTCGTGGCAACCATCAGTGTTAATCCGTGTTCATTCGTGGTTTGGACACTCATTGATAAAGATGAAACAGGACGGTAAAATGAAAAAATTATTTTATCTTTCATTATTTACTTGTATTGCTTCTAACTTGTTATTCTCAATAGAAATCTCTCACGAGAATTTATGGTCAAAATATACCAGATACGAGACTGGATGCGTAATTTTGGGAAACACTCTTTTTGTGAATGGTTTTTCATCGGTAGAGTATTATTCGGTTTTGCCAAATGGTGATCTGGAATATCAAGGAATACTTGAAAACAGAGGACTTATTAAAGATATAGAATTTGATGCAGATGACAATATGTTATATGTACATGTATCTAGTTGTATTAGCAATGGACCGGATTGGATCAATGCTTATCAAATTATTGCCGGGCATCCGGAATTCTGCTTTTCTACCGAAGAATTACCCGATTTATGGCCATACAAAGACTTCGTTTATCCAACCGACCACTACGTAATTTTTATCCAACCCGACATATCTCCCTGTTATAACAAACTTACCGGAGAACTGGAAATTATCACTTATCCTTACATGGATATTGTGGGAGCTTGTAATGATATCCTGATCGATTATGATGCAGGCAGTTCTATTCTAAATTTCTATCAGGTTTCGGACATCAACCAGCCAATTTTATTGTTTCAATATAATTATTCAATCGAAGAACCCTATCGCACTTTAACACGATGTTTTGATGATACACACTGTTTGTTAGTAGATAGAAGTCAGGTTCTTGTTTTTAACGTAGAATATGAACAAAATATATTTTATGAAACGACCTGGCAGTTCGATTTCATAATCAATAGCGAAATCCTGAGAGAACCAATTGAATTGGAAAATAATCAAATTTACTTTGGTTCGGCTTTTGGAGATAATTTTATTTACGATGTATCAAACTATAACTCTCCTATTCCCTTAACTTCCTGGTTTGAAGAAGATTATGAAGCTAATTGTTATTGTATTTATGAAAGCAACTGGCTTTACAGGACAATGGATTTAGGCGGAATCTGGAAGTATGATCTAAATAATATGCCCACGACTCAGCACGAAGAATACGGATATTCATCTCCAATTTATTCGGCGGCTTACTTCGACGGCATAATTTACAAAAATGATTGGAATCAAATTTATCTGATCGATCCTGAAACCATGCAGGAAGAAGTTATTTGTGACACTGCACTTTCTATCGGCTGGTTATATCACAAATTCCAAAACATACTCAGCATTGAGAACGGTGGTCTTTTCGATCATGAATTAATGGTGATCGATCTTAATTCCAACCTCGTGTTAAACCATATACCCCTTACCGGCAATTTGCTCATTGCTCAGAATGGCAGATATTTTATACAATATGACAATACTATTAAAGCTTATGAACTTAATACAGCTTCCGAGTTGGAATATCTTACGGAATTTTATGGCGTTAATACTAATTATGCCTCAGTATATGATGAAGAACGAATTTGGATTAGTTATAACGAAGGCGATTTCCTCATCAATTCCTCAACTTTGGAAGTTGATCACAATTTTGCCGACTTTTTCTCTTCAAGTAGTTATTCACTCCCATGTAAATATGATAACCGACTCATAATAAAGGATGCTTCATATAATGTAAGATTATATGATATTAGCAACTTAGATGAGCCTGTTCTTTTAGATACAAAAACTGTAGATAATCATTACTCATACTTCATTCTTGAAAATTATATTCTGGAATGCTTTGATACGTTACCCGTGAGAATTTACAATAAATTTGAGAATTCTTTCACCGATCCTGTTCAGGAATATGATTTTGATAGTATCATTTTTGATATAAAAATCGATGAAGAACGAAATCGGATTATTACATCATCGATATATTATTTTGAAACTTATACTTACGAGCCTTTGGCAATCGGCATCAATATAATCCCGGAAAGGAAGATTAATCTCTCCAATTATCCCAATCCGTTTAATCCATCCACAACGATTTCTTTTTCTCTCACCACAGAAATCACGGAGGTCACGGAGATTTATATTTATAATTTAAAAGGTCAGAAAGTGAGGACTCTCCCCGTCTCCCCCTCTGCTGGTCACAAAGTCTCCGTTGTTTGGGATGGCACTAACGATACAGGACAAACAGTCGGAAGTGGAGTTTATTTTTATCAGTTACAAGTCGATAAAAAGCCGATAGCGAGCAGGAAGTGTTTGTTGCTGAAGTAATTAGTGACGATGAGGCTTTGTGACTTTGTGAAAGTGAGATTCTTCTATTTTGTGTCCTTTGTGACTTCGTGATTTATCCGCCTTTGGCGGACTTTGAGATTCTT
>DAISYT010000128.1:0-6408 GCA_036825175.1 Candidatus Cloacimonadota bacterium | reverse complement strand
TTATTGTGTGTATCTTTAAATAGATGTAATTTCTCCGCAAATGATAGCTTGGGAATTGCCATCCCAAACACTATCAATAATGATAGTATCAGCTTTTTCATAGATTTATCGGTCGTTAAAATTCTACTTTAACGGAAAGTGTTTGGTTATAGTCCTGCAGTTCTCCGCCGGGTTGGAAGGCATAATCGATACCGATGAGATAAGCTTTATTTAGCAGATAATGAACTCCAAATCCGAAGGAAGGACCTTTTACGTCGCCTGCTCTGTCCAGATAATAACCACCGCGCAGAGATAACAGATCGAGATATTCATATTCGGCTCCGATACACCAGATGATTTCTCTTAATTCCAAAGAATTTATGAAATTATGAATGGAAGAAAAATCGTCGATTTTTTTGCCGGCATCATCGGTTTGCGTATTAAAGTCGTCTGTCCAGGCGGTAAAAATCCTTTGGTAAACAGGATCGTCATTAGCCAGAAGTTTATTCATATCGGCATTGATTCTAAGTTTGTTGTACTGCGAATCCAAAACACGGTAAGAAAATCCCATACGCCAGTTCATAGGTAGTGGATCAGCCTGAGATTCATTGATATAAGTAATATTCGGACCGATGTTTTGCAGGTTGAATCCGAAATCGAGTTTTTCTATTGGAATGCTATATTTGCTGTAGTTGGCGGGTCCGAATCCTGCCAGAGAACCGATACCGTTATAAGCAGCGATCAAACCGTTGTAAGGAGAAACCAGGATTTGTCCAAAATCCGCACCTTTGTGTTTTAAACCCAAATCGAAAGCGTAGGAAATTCCCAGTCCGTTTTCATCTTGTTCGGTCTCACCGGTTCCTTGTGGAGCCAGGTCGCTATAGATGAATTTAAATGTAATACCCAGACCGGTTTTCGGACTGGCTTGATAGCCATAAGTAACGGCAGCACACATATCATAGCTGCTGAAGGTGCCGTCGGAGTGTCCATTCAAATCGGTACGTTCCTGCTTACCGTAAGACATGTAAGTGGCGTTTATACCGATATTGCCAATATCTTCATAATAATTATCCCAGGCGGCAAAGAAATAATAAATATCCGGAAATACTTCACCAAACCAATTGGAATACATCGAAGCGAATTGGTTTTTTCTGTTAAAAGCCAGGGCACCGGGATTCCAATAACCGGCAAAGCCGTCATCTGCTTGCGCAACATATGCCTGTCCCATAGCGGCAGAACGCGAACCGGGTTCGATAAGCATATACATCAAAGCCGATTCAGAAATAGCATTCATCGTTACGGGAATAATCACCGCTAAGATAAGAGCGAGAAAAACTATTTTATTCCTCATTTATAATCCTCCAGAAATACGATTTACTCATCACTAAAAATCTGCAATCAGAATGTTGTCTTAGCAAATAATTATAAGACCCTCCAAATATTAAATGGTGCCGAAGGCCGGACTCGAACCGGCATGAGCTAAAGCTCGGAGGATTTTGAGTCCACTGCGTCTACCTATTTCACCACTTCGGCACTGGGCATGTATAAAAAAAATGGGGGATTTTGGTGTCAAGGCTTTTTTGTCTGCTTCTGCAAAGGAATTCAGTCTGATTTGGAATAGTGTATTTTAGCAAAAAAGAAGGGAGCTTTCATTACAAAAAGCTCCCTTTTAATCTTAACTTATTTCATCTTGGTTTAATACATTCCCGGCATTCCACCGCCGCCCGGCATTGCCGGCATTTCGGGTTTTTCTTCTGGAATGTCTGTGACGATACATTCGGTGGTAAGGAATAACCCGGAAATACTTACTGCGTGTTGCAGAGCACTTCTTACGACTTTGGCAGGATCGATAACGCCGGATTCAAACAGGTCTTCAAATTTACCTGCGGCAGCGTTATATCCGTAATGCATATTCTTGGAAGCTTTCAGTTTTTCCACGATGAGAGCGCCTTCTTCGCCGGCATTGGAAGCGATCCAGTAAGCAGGTCTGGTAAGCGCTTGTTTCAGAATGGAAGCTCCGACGCTTTCTTCGTGTTGTTTCAATTTCAGTCCGTCGATGGCACGGGAAGCGTAGATCAGAGTCGATCCGCCGCCGACCACGATTCCTTCTTCCACAGCAGCTCTGGTGGCATGAAGAGCATCATCCACACGAGATTTCTTCTCTTTCATTTCGGTTTCGGTAGCAGCACCGATCTTGATTACAGCCACACCACTGGAAAGCTTTGCCAGTCTTTCCTGAAGCTTTTCTTTGTCGTAATCGGAAGTAGTATCTTCGATCTGAGCTTTGATCTGTTTTACACGACCGTCGATGTCTTGTTTCTCGCCGTATCCTTCACGAATGATGGTGTTTTCTTTTTCGATGATAACTTTTTTGGCTTTACCCAAATCCTGCAGAGTAGCACTTTCCAGTTTACGCCCCATTTCTTCGGAAATGACTTCGCCACCGGTAAGAATAGCGATATCCTCCATCATGGCTTTACGTCTGTCACCAAATCCGGGAGCTTTTACAGCAGCCACATTCAAAGTGCCGCGTAATTTATTCACAACCAATGTTGCCAAAGCTTCACCTTCGATATCTTCGGCTATGATCACAAGTGGTTTTCCGGTCTGAGCAATTTCCTGCAGAATCGGTAACAGGTCTTTCATTACGCTGATTTTTTTATCGAACATCAGAATGTAAGGATCTTCAAATTCTGCGATCATCTTGTCGGGATCGGTAACAAAATACGGGGAAAGATAACCGCGGTCGAATTGCATACCTTCCACTTTTTCCAGGTAAGTTTCGATCGATTTGGCTTCTTCCACATTGATGATACCTTCTTTACCCACGGATTCCATGGCTTCAGCGATCAGATTTCCGATCTCATTGTCGTTGTTTGCCGAAATAGTGGCGATTTGAGCGATCTCGTTATTATTTCTGATCTCTTTCTTCAATTCCTGAATTCTCTCGATAACAGCAGCAGAAGCTTTTTCCAAACCTTTTTTTAGGTACATCGGATTGACGCCGGCTGTAACATGTTTCAAACCTTCGTCGATAATAGCCTGTGTAAGGATGGTGGCGGTTGTAGTGCCGTCTCCGGCGATGTCGTGCGTCTTCTCTGCAACTTCTTTTACCAATTGAGCGCCCATGTTTTCAAACGGGTCTTCCAATTCGATATCTTTTGCCACGGTTACCCCGTCTTTTGTGATCAGCGGAGAACCGAATTTTTTATCTAATACTACATTTCTACCTCTGGGTCCCAGGGTTACCTTTACTGCATCGGCGAGTTTGTCCACGCCTTCTTTTAGAATAGTCCTCGAATCGTGACTAAATTTAATTTGTTTTGCCATAGAACTTATGCCTCCTATCACTTATTTATTTTAATTTTTAGCAATCACTCACTACGAGTGCTAAGGAAAGATTAACCAATTTTTTGTCAAATAAAAATAATTTTTTGAAATTTTATTTGCTTTTTTGAGCTCGTATCTAAAAACTAACCAGCGATGATAAGATTGTTTGGAGGCTGTATGAAGAAGCTGTTTTATGCTGTTTTATTTTTATTATTTTATTTTGGAATGTCTTTGCATTCCATAGATATGGAAAAAACTCGAATCAAAGATTACATCATAAATACCGAATCGACGCGGGCAGATTCGGCTCACGGATTCGATATCACTCATTACGACATCACCATGCAGATTTTCGATGCTACCGATTATGTGGAAGGCAGCGTGATCGCTACAGTTACAGCGGAAGAAACCATTACCGAAATCAGTTACGAACTTACTGATATGACCGTAAATTCTGTGCTTCTAAATGGAAATGCAGCGACTTATAATTATGCGAACGATCTGATCACAATTCAGTTGGGAACGATGAATCCGGGAGATACTTTTACCACTCAGGTAGATTATGAAGGAAATCCCACATGGGACGGATTGGGCATGTATTTCGGCGCTTCCAATGTTTTCACGATCTCCGATCCCAACGCTTCCCGTTATTGGTGGGCCTGCTACGATCATCCCTGGGATAAAGCTCTCGCCGATCTGCATATTACCTGCCGGGACGATTGGTTGGTAGCCAGCAACGGTTTGCGAACCTCCATCGTGGATAACGGCGACGGAACCAGAACACATAATTGGAATTGCGCTCATCCTATCGCCACCTATCTGATCTCGCTGGTTTGCCAGGCTTATGTGGAATTGAACGATTCCTTCGGCGATATTCCAATTCAGAATTTTGTACCTTCCAACCTGGTTGCCAGTGCCACGGAAGATTTTTCCAATCTGCCTTTTATGATGCAGGTTTACAGCGAAAAATATGGGCAATATCCTTTTGAAAAATACGGAAATGCCGTTACGGCTTTCGCCACTTACAGCGCTATGGAACATCAAACCATGACGACGATAGGTAGTGGAAATATTTCGGGAACCCACGCCAACGAAATGACGATTTGCCACGAACTGGCGCATCAGTGGTACGGTGATTGCCTCACGCATCTTACCTGGTGCGACGTGTGGCTTTCGGAAGGTTTTGCCACTTACTCGGAAGCGGTTTACATGGAAGCCTGGCAGGGCTTCGATGCCATGGTGAGTTATATAACTTCCTCGATTCACAATTATTATCTGAATTGGGCTGGCAGCTCCACGTACACCATCTATAATCCTGCTTCACCTAATTCATATTTTACGCCGACTACTTATGAAAAAGCCGCTTCGGTTTTGCACATGATCCGCTTGCAAGTGGGTGACGCAATTTTTTGGCAGATCATGCAGACTTTCTTTTCGGAATTTATGCATTCCAATGTAATAACTGCCGATTTTCAGCAGGTTTGCGAAGATGTTTCCGGCGAGGATTTCGATCAGTTTTTCGAGCAATGGATTTACGGAAGCGGCACGCCTTCCTATGAATATACCTATTTCTTCAATCCCAATCTTGCCATTCCCAGAATCATGACTTACGTGCAAACCGCTTCCAACAGCGATACCGAATTTTATCTGGATATTCCGGTGCACATTTACGGCGAAACCGGTCAGGATTCCGTTCTGGTGCAGGGAACGCCGAATTCTCCGCAGCAGACTATTTGTATGACGAATATCCCGGTTTATGACGAGGTGCAATTCGATCCCCACGACTGGGTGCTTGCCAGAACAGAAACTTTCCTGGGTGCCAGCATCAATAATGCCTATTCATCGGATGGACAGGTTATCGTTTTCTGGGAAGAGTTCTGGCCCGAAGTTGGCGTGGATGGTTACAATCTCTATCGTTCGGAAGATCCTGCCGTTAATTTTGTTCAGATCAATTCGGAATTGATCACTTCCACCAATTATGCAGATGAAAATGTGGTGAACGGAACGACCTATTATTATAAATTGAAAGCGATTAAGGATGAATACGAAACGCCATTTTCGGAAACGTATGAAGCCACTCCGATAAATTTCCCGATGGATCAGGGAATTCTGGTGATCGACGAAACAAAGGATGGCAACGGCAGTTTGGGCAATCCCGATGACGCCACGGTCGATCAATTTTATGACGAGATTATTCCTGCCGGTTTCGACAGTTGGGATTATGCTTCGGCAGGTTCCCCCGATCTGGATGTTTTGGCAAATTATTCCACGATCATCTGGCATGACGACGATATTTCGCAGCATTTCATCGAAGCTAATATCAACAAACTGGGCTGCTATCTGGTTGCCGGCGGCAATTTGATTATTTCCGGCTGGAAAACGGCTGATGCCATTCCCGATTTTTTTATAACGGATTTTCTTTCCTGTAATCAAACGCAACTGGTTTCGCAGTGGGAATTTACCGGTGCCAGTTCGGCAAATTATCCGGAACTCTTCGTGGATGGCGATAAATTAAACCCGGCATTCAACGGTACGCTGCCGTATGCTGCTATTTTCCCGGATGCAACCAACGGAGTTTATAATTTTGAAGCCAGTGGCGGCAGCCAGTATATCGGTGAGACCTGCGCTCTGAGAGATGAACCGAACGGAACTTTCGTTCTGCTGGGATTTCCGCTCTTTTTCTTACAGCAGGAAGGCGTGGAAGACTTTATGTATGAACTGCTTACGGAACTCGGTGAATTGGGAACAAACAATCACATAATCACCTCGGAAAAACCTTCCTTAATGAATTTTCCCAATCCGTTCAATCCCTCCACTACGATAAGCTTCAATCTGCCGCAAACAGCCTTATCTGCGACCATAGAAATCTACAATTTGAAAGGGCAGAAAGTGAAAACTTTCACAAATCACCCAATCACCCAATCCTCAAATCATCAAATCGTTTGGGATGGAACCGATGAAAATGGCAAATCCGTTTCTTCCGGGATTTATTTCTGTAATTTAAAAACGAATGATTATCAAATTTCCAGGAAAATGCTTCTTCTAAAATAGAGTGTATTTTGTAGTAAATGACAACAAAACGTCATGTTGAGGAATTCA
>DAISYT010000127.1:0-6427 GCA_036825175.1 Candidatus Cloacimonadota bacterium | reverse complement strand
CGGGTGAATGAGGAGATTGCTGCTAAATTGGGCTTCAGTAAGGTTTGGAAATGCAAACATACCGTGGTTAGAAAAATCAAAGAGTATATGAAAAACGGCGGATTTCTTTTTGCGATGTGTGCTGCCACAGATACTTTCGATATCGCTTTGGCTGCCGATAATGTGGATATTTGCGACACCGTTTTCGATGGCGACGGTATCGATCCCGATTACGCTTCCAAAATGGATTTTTCCCAAACCCTGGCGTTTACCGATTTTACGCTGATCACCAATCCTTATCAGTATGAATTTTCCAGTATCGATGCCAGTGATTATGCCCAGTTACGTGGCGCAGAAGCCGATTATTTTTCTCTTTTCGATTTCTCTGCCAAATACGATCCCGTTCCCACCATGCTTACCCAATGCCACACAAATATCATTAACGGGTTTCTGGGACAGACCACGTCTTTCCACAAACAATATGTGAAGAAGAGCGTGATTATTTTAGGCGAAGCTCCGCAACTGGACGAAGTGAAATATCTGCATGGAAATTATGGGAAGGGAACTTTTACTTTTTATGGCGGACATGATCCGGAAGATTATCAGCACAAGATCGGCGACCCGGAAACGGTGCTCGATCTGCATAAAAATTCTCCCGGTTATCGCCTGATTTTGAATAATGTTCTCTTTCCGGCTGCTGAGAAGAAAAAGCTGAAGACGTAAGATTTATATCGCAGATAATTTCTTTTACCTAAACATACGATAACAAAAGTCTTTTTCAGAAGAATCTGTTATGTCAGTTCATCCGTAAGTTTTCGTTTTTGTTTATGATTATAAGGTTGCGACACTGTTCATTCTAACCAGCTCATTTTCAGTCTTTAGCAAAAGCTAATTCGGAAAAAGTGTACATTTATTTGAATTTCATTTTCGTTATGAAAATTGACATCAATATATTTAGGGATCAAAGTTAAAAGCCCTAAAAGGGCGTTATGTGAATATCCGCACGTGCAACGTGCGGTTTTACCTGCCACTATCTTTCACAATCCTGAAGGGATTGAACAAATGTTGTTTTGTGTTAGTTCAACCCATTCAGGGTTTTCTGTGTCTCCTATCGACGACCACGCGTTACACGTGCGGTTAAGCAAATTGAATCCCGTTAGGATTCTTCCAGACATTTCATTTCCCAATATAATAAAATCCCTGATAGAAAATCTGAATATTTACAATTTCTTCAAAAGTAACTTATTGTAGAAGCGTACGTGAAGAATGAACAGTGTCAAGTTTGCTAAAAAATGGAAGGTCGATTTTTGAGCTTGACAGAATAGTTTACCAAACAGCCATTACCCTAATGGAGGTTAGCTTATGAAATTTTACGGAAGAGATGTAGAATATTCCAAAATAAATAGTTATTGGTCGCAAGTAAAAAAAGGTGTTTCCAAAATCTTAGTGATTTATGGCAGAAGAAGAATCGGCAAAACACGTTTAGCACTGGAAGCAGTTCAAGAGTTTCCACATCTGTATTTTTTTGTTACCAGAAAGAAAATCACCAGCCTGCTCCAGGATTGGACGATGCAGATCAAAGCCGAGATCGAAGGCGTTTATGGAGATTTCCGGCGCATGGAAGACCTTTTATTATTCCTGTTTGAATATTCCAGGAAAAATCCGGTCGTGGTAATTTTCGATGAATTCCAAAATTTTTCGTTTCTTAATCCTGAAGTTTATTCTATTTTCCAGAAAGTGTTCGATCGTCAAAAGGATAACTCATCTTTGTTATTCATTTTCAGCGGTTCCACCTATTCTTTGATCGAGAAAATCTTTAAGGCATCGAAGGAACCACTTTTTGGACGAGCATCGGAATTTATAAATCTTTCCTACCTGTCGATTGCCAACCAGGCAGAGTTTATGGATGATGAAGGCATTCCTGCCCAGAAGGAGAAAATTCTGCTTTTCTCTATTTTTGATGGAGTTCCTAAATACTGGGAAGAACTGGCTTCCTATAATGAAAAACTTTTTTCATCACGATTGAAGAAGATTTTCTTGCAGCGGGAATGGATTTGGGAAGAAGGTGAAAACATTCTGAAAGAAGAATTCGGCAGAGATTACGCTTCTTATTTTTCTATTCTTTCTGCCATCGCCAAAGGCAGAAGAATTCTGAGTGAAATCGAACAGTTTACGGGCATTAAAGAAGCTTCGGTTTACCTGAAAAAACTTGAGACCGATTACCGGTTAATCGAACGCAGACTGCCGGTTACCGACATTTCAAAAAGTACTTCACGCAAAGGTCGTTATTATTTGAAAGACAATTTCATTGCATTTTGGTTTGCTTTTATCGAACCTTACCGCTACCTGAAAGAGATCGGCCAAGCGGAATTGGCTGTAGCAAAAATATTCTCCGAACTCGACCGCTATCTTGGTAGAAAACTTGAAGATATGGCTATCCGTTGGATCATCGAGGAAAATCCTTTGCAGATTTCATTTACCAGGATCGGTGGATACTGGGACAGAAAAGGTGAAGTCGAAATCGACGTGATGCTTTTGGATGATGATCGTAAAAAAGCTTACCTGTTTGAAGTAAAATCCGATAAAACCAAGCTGACGGGAAAAGTGTTGGAAAAACTGAGAATTAAAGCGACTAAAATTCAGGAGATAGCAGCCTACAAAACATCTTTAGGCTATATCTATCCTGAAGAAAATTCGCTGAAAATCCAGCTTATAGAATAAATTCTTTTCTTCTTATTTCATTGATACACTGGTTGCATGAACACATTCTGCATGAAGAAAAGCGTTATATAAGCCAGGATTGCCGAAGCGATCGGAGTGAGAATCCATCCCAGACTGATTCTGCCCAGAATGTGAAAGTGCATGTTCTTCCCACCTTTTGCCAAACTAATTCCCATTACCGCTCCCACCACTGCCTGCGAACTGGATACCGGCACCAAAGGCAACGAAGGCAGATTGTGAGCGACAAGCCACGCCTGCAAATCCTGAGAGGCAAATAAAAATAAAGTCAATGAAACCGCCAAAACAACGATCAAAGCAGTGATCGGTGAAAGTTTATAAATGTCGGAACCGACGGTTGCCATTACTTTTTTGGAATAGGTAAACACGCCGACAGCGATGGCGATGCCACCCAGCAGGAAAAGCTGCTGAATTGATGATAAAGACAAAATCCCGCCAAGATTGAGATCGTGGAAGGGAGAAGAATTGATGAAAATTCCCATGACATTTCCGATGTTATTGGCACCCAAACTGTAAGCTCCGAAGGCTCCCACAACTATCAACCCGGTGCGGATGAGAGCATCGAGATAGATCAGATGAATTTTGCAGCGATCAACAAAAAAGCGCACGATGAAAAACAGCAAAAAAGCGATCAAAGCAGCTAAAACGGGTGAGAAAATCCAGGTTCCCACGATTTTTGTCAGTGCAGTGTAGTTGGTAGGAGTAGCGGAAAAAATATTCCAGCCGATGATTCCGCCCACCACTGCCTGGCTGGTGGAAATGGGAATGCCGGCTTTGGTCATGAACATGGCAGTGGTAGCAGCCGCCAAAGCTACCACGAAAGCTCCCGCCATAGTGTCGATAGCTCCCAATTCGCCCAAAGTATGCGAGGTACCTGCTCCGCTGATCACAGCTCCGATGATAACGAAAATACTGCAAATAATGGCTGCCGTGTGGAATTTGACCATTTTGGTTTGCACCGCAGTGCCAAAGAAATTAGCAGCATTATTAGCGCCCAGCGACCAGCCCAAAAAAAGTCCGCTGGAGAGGAAAAACAGGATTCGCAACATCTTTACATCCTGCGTTTAATGGCGTAAATAGCCAATCTTTCTGCCACCGATTCCGATTCGTCTGAGATCAAAGCAATCTTTTCCGTGAAATAGCGCAGCGAATTTTTACGTGCCAGATCGGTAACTCCATCACCACTGAAGATTTTTATCTTCAAAGCTTTCTCCACCTTATCGGCTTCGTGTTCATAAAAATGCACTTTATTCACATAATCGTTCACCAGTTTCAATTCCGAAAAAAATGCTCTGGCACCCTTCGCCAGTTCTTCCATGGCTTTGTGGGAAAGTTCGATCAATTCCAGGAAATCTTCTTTCATAAAATCGGGAATTTCCGGCTGCTGTATAGAAAAATCTTCCAGAACTTTTTTGGAAGTATCGATCACATCATCCAGCGTTTCCAACACTCCCAGCACATCTCCGCGTGATTCCGGGATCAGCATGTAAGTATATAGTTTATATTTAATATCGCGTCGTAAACTGTCGGCTTGCGTTTCCAGTCTGGTCAGTTCGGAGCAATATTCTTCAAATCGGTTCGGTTTATTGTTCATGTATGCTTTTAAGCCTTCCCATAAAATGAGAGCAGCACTCTCTACCCGATCGATAAAACTGTCCATGGATACCTGCAGGTCTTTTGCTCTGAAAAAAATGCTATTCAAAATAACCTCCCGAATACATATTTTCTTTTGCTCACACCGGTCATTTGTAAATTTGTCGAGTATGATTAAGTCAAGCTAATTTTGCAGTTGCGATAAATATAAGAAGCAGATTGCCGCAAAAATAAATTATCACTGGACAAACGAAAGGAGGTTATGTTTTTGGCACATAAATAATATTTATGTAGATAGTTGGGAGATTGTGATGGAAATAATCGATGAAAAGATCGAAAAAAATGAAGAAGTAACTTCATCCACTGAGGAGCAAAACGTAACACAAGAGGAGACTGTTGAAATTCCGGAAACAACAGAAACCGAAGAAACTGCGGCAGTAGAAGCCGAACCCGCAGAAACAACCGAAGAAGCCAGTTTTGAACACATGCTGGAAGAATCTCTGGCAAATATTCAGAATTTGGAAGTCGGCGATAAAGTAACCGGAGAAATCATTAATATCACAGATTCATACATATTTATCTCGCTGGGCGGCAAACGGGATGCGTATACCGAGAAAGCAGATTATACAGATAAAAAAGGTAATATGCCTTATCAGATTGGCGAAAAACTTACCGGTTATGTCGTAAAATGTTCTGAAACCGAAACGCTGTTGGCAAAGAGTCTTCTCGCCGTGAACCTGCGTGTTTTGCAGGAAGCATTCGAAGAAAAAATTCCTATTCGCGGTAAAGTGACTTCCCTCACCAAAGGCGGTTATAATGTGGATGTATCCGGCATCAGAGTTTTCTGCCCGCTTTCCCACATGGATGCCAAAATGGTGATCGATCCGCAGCAATTTATCGGTGACACTTACGACTTCTTGATCATAGATTTCAAAGAAGAAGGACGTAACATCGTGGTTTCCCGTCGTGCCATTCTGGAAGAAGAAAAGAACAAACAGAAGAAAGAAACTTTAGCTAAATTAGCAGTAGGAACCGTGGTGCAGGGAAAAGTAACCAGACTAACCAGTTTCGGCGCTTTTGTCGATCTGGGCGGAGTGGAAGGATTGCTGCATATTTCGCAGTTCTCCTGGTCGCACATCGATTCCCCGTCCGACGTTTTGAATATCGGCGACACGATCGAAGCCAAGATCATCAAAATTCAGAAAGAAAAGATTTCTCTCAGCATGAAAGCATTACAGGAAAATCCGGTGCACAAAGTCTTTGCCGAGTTGGAAGAAGGACAGGTGGTAAAGTGTAAAGTGCTCAGAAACCTGCCGTTCGGTTCTTTTGTAGAAATCGTTTCCGGGGTGGAAGGGTTGATCCCAATCAGTGAAATGGCTCGCGGACGCCGCATCGCCACGCCTTCCGAAGTAGTGAAAGAAGGCGATATGGTGGAAGCTCAGATTCTAAAAGTCGATCGTGAAAAGAAAAAAATCTCTCTTTCCATGAAAGAGCTGCAACCCGATCCCTGGCAGAATTTTGTGCAGAATTTCCATGAAAACGATGTGGTTTCCGGTGTGATCGAAAACATCGCCAGCTTCGGCGTGTTCATCAAAATCACGGAAGGCATAACAGGATTGCTGCCGAATGCCAAGATGAAGGCTTCCGGTGAAAAAATAGAAAAAAGCAGCATCGGCAAAGAATACAAAGTGCGTATCGTGAAGATCGATCCGGTGGAAAAACGTATTTCTCTGGAACCTTCTGTCATGCCGGAATCGGTGGTGGAAGTGAAAGACGATTGGAACAAATACAAACAACAGAAACCCAAAAAAGAAGACATTGTGGAAGATAATCCTTTCGCAAATTTATAAACAAATTGAAACAGAAAAGCCCCTGAATTTCAGGGGCTTTTTTTATTAAAAAGATACGATCAGATTTCAAATCTGTTCGGATAAGATTTATTTCAACAGCAGGCATTTTTTGATAGCTTTGTCTTTGCTGTTTACCTTTAGTTTATAGAAATAAACGCCGGATGAAACGGATTTACTACTGTCATTTTTCCCGTCCCAAATAACCGAGTGCATTCCTTCCGTGAGTTGTTCATCGACAAGCTGTTTTACTTTCTGTCCTTTGATGT
>DAISYT010000126.1:0-6564 GCA_036825175.1 Candidatus Cloacimonadota bacterium | reverse complement strand
TGCCCGGGTAACTGAGTGGAAGAGTAGGTCGCCGCCATCACTAAATCCTCTCACTTTTTTATATGAAAAATCCCACCTGAAATGTTTCAAGTGGGATTTTATTTTGTAATAAACAAATAATTCTACTCAGCTTTCCTGATGAAATTCCTTAATAATATATTATATTCTACAGACTTTTCCAAATGATGTTCATGAGAAGCTCCTGCAAAAACATGAAGTTCCGAATCGGGTAATAAGCTTTGATAAAAAGCAGTTGTTTGCGGAGTGGCTTCATCGAATTCTCCACAGGTAAAAAGAACCGGAACAGTGAGTTCAGAAAGACGATCGGTAACATCAGCATTTCCTAAACTGCCATTCATGGTAAATTCACTGGGTCCCCACATAAATGTATACACTTCTATTCCCATCTTTTCCATAGATATTAATAAACACTCGGGCCAGGGATCGAGTCGACAAACATGTAAATTGTAAAAATCCTGTATTGCTTCCTGATAAGCCGAAGAAGAATAATCAGCGCTTTCCTCGCATTTTTCAATGGTATTACGGACAGAGTCAGGTAACTGAGAAATCCATTCTTTTTGATCTTCTATCCAAAGTTTGGTATTCAGGTAAGGAGCGGATAAAGTTAAACTTAAAACGCCGGTTGGCTTTTCTCGTAATAAATACTCCACTGCCAGCATCGTTCCCCAGGATTGTCCTAATAAATGAACTCGCTCGAGTTTTAGTGCCGAACGTACTAACTTAAGTTCTTCCACAAATCGTTCCACCGTCCAAAGTGAATCATTGTCAGGACGATCGGAATTCCCACATCCTAACTGATCATAGAAAATTACCGGGCGTTCGTCTGCCAGTGCGGATAAAGGTTCCAGATAATCGTGAGAAGCGCCGGGTCCACCGTGTAAAATCAACAAAGGAACCTTCTTCTTATCCGCTCCGTAGATTTTGTACCAGACCTTACCGCCGGTAACCTCGATAAATCCTTCCATGTTATTTTCCTCCTTGTATTTACACGAAAGTAGAAACAGCGTCATCATCGCAATAAACGCTGATCTTATCAGAAAAGAGCTTTTCCTCATTTTCATTTCGATTTTAGTTTGAAATCGACTATTTGTCCGATTTCGGAAAGCTGGGATAGGTTGGAAACGACGAAGGTCAGCGGTCTGGTTTTAGATTTTCCCTGATAATTCAGATAGCTCTCGAGTGCTGATTTTGCAGCGGGAAGTTTGATCAATTCTGCTTCAAATTTTTGATGGAAATAGAAAGTCAATTTGAAGAAGCCTTCCCAAACTGATAACCAGCAAACGGTTTGCTTTTTGCGTACGATTTTTCCCAGCCAGGCTTTTCCATCGTTGTAATAACGCCATTCAAAAATAAAATTGTATGGCTCGGAAATGATGATTTCACGAAACTGCTGAAAAGTCGGGAAACTCTCTGATAATGCTTTCTCCAAAACTTCATCGGTAGGATTTTCCGACGGATCGCGCAGCAACATATCTTGTGTCATTTGTTACCTCCACTTATTAATTCACGATTTCTAAACGGACTGAAAAAACAAAAAGAGCATTATCTCGTCAAAACAATTTAATAAAATCCTTGCCGGATGATAGGCGAAAAGAAATTTATTTTTGCCAATGGGAGGAGATGAAAAATGCAAGCTGATTTGATTATAAAAAATGCTAAACAGCTGATAACTTTGGCAGGAACGAATCGGATTCGGACCGGAAAAGAAATGGAAAACCTGGCAATAATCGAAAACGGTGCTGTAGCAGTTTTGGCAGGGAAAATTCTTGCTGTCGGCACGTCTTCGGAAATCTGCTCAAAATATAAAGCTGATAAAATCATCGATGCGACCGGGAAAGTGGTGATGCCGGGATTCGTCGATCCGCATACGCATCCGGTTTTTTATGCCACGCGTGAAAATGAATTTGAAATGAGACTTCAGGGTAAAACTTACGTGGAAATTTCACAAAGCGGAGGTGGCATCCGCAGCAGTATCGATGCGGTAAGAAGTGCCGGTGAAGATGAACTTTTCGAGCTTTCCCAAAAGAGAATAGAAAAAATGATCTCCGTGGGAACGACCACTCTGGAAGCAAAAAGCGGTTACGGACTTACCACAGAAAGCGAGCTGAAAATGCTGCGTGTGATCAAAAGATTGCAGGATGAGCTTCCCATCGACATGGTGCCCACATTTATGGGAGCGCATGAATTTCCTGCCGAATACAAAGACGACAGGCAGGAATATATTCGCATCTTAAAAGAAGAAATGCTGCCGCAAGTGGCTGCCAGCGGTTTGGCAAAATACTGTGATATTTTTACGGAAGAGCATGTTTATAATATCGAACAATCGCGCGATATTTTGAATCATGCCAAGAAATTGGGCTTCAAATTACGTATGCATGCCGACGAGATCAAACCGATCGGAGGTGCCGAATTGGCTGCCGAAGTAGGAGCGGTTTCTGCCGATCATTTGGGTGCTGCTTCCGATACCGGCATAAAAGCGATGGCAAAAACCGGAGTGATCGCCACACTTCTGCCGGGAACGATTTTCAGCCTGGGTATGAAATCTTATGCCCGTGCAAGAGACATGATCGACGCCGGTGTGGCAGTGGCATTGGCTACGGATTACAATCCGGGAAGCTGCAATTGTGACGACATGCAGTTTGTGATAACTTTAGCCTGTCTGCAAATGAAAATGACTCCTGCCGAAGCGATTACAGCTTCCACGATTAATGCTGCGTTTGCTGTGGAAATGGCAGATATTGTGGGAAGCATCGAACCGGGAAAACAAGCCGACATACTGATCATGGATATGCCGAATTATCAATTTTTACCCTATCATTTCGGCTCGAATAACGTGGAAATGGTCTTCAAAAAAGGAAGACTTATTTGGTCTGATCGTTAATGGTTTTATTTAATAACAGAAAGCCTCCCGCTTTTGCAGGAGGCTTTTCTTTAATTTTATTAGAAATTATTCTATCTCTTTGCCGTTCAATAAAATTCTGGATTTGATCTCTGCCGCTTTTCGCAACATGGCGGAAACACCGCAATATTTTGTTTCGGAAAGCTCCACAGCTCTCTTCAATTTATCTTCCGGCAGATTCTTTCCTTCAAAGCTATAATCCAAAAAAATTGTATGGTAAATTTTCGGATGCTCCTGAGTCATCTCGGCATCGATCTCGATTGTCAGATTGTAATTTTCCACCTTCATTTTCTTCAGGATGGAAACGACATCCATTCCCGTGCAACCGGCTAATCCGGAAAGAAGGAGCCCTTTCGGACGCGGACCTTTATCTTCTCCACCGGATGAAGCGTCGGCATCGATGATGAAATGATGCCCGTTCAATTCGGCATCGAACTCCATATTCCCAGACCATTTAACTTTTGTTATGCTCATTCTTCGATTTCTATTTCCGTTGCCTGTTCGATCTCTTTTTCTTCCAAAGCGGTGAGATAAGAAGTTAAATAAAGCATGGCATTATCATAAATTTCTTCAGCTTTATTTTCGGGTAATTTAGTGATCAAATCCTGTTGAATATTCATGAAATCCAGAACAGTTTGTTTATTCATTTTACGACCTTTGTCGGTAATTTCTGCCAGCCAGCTTCTGCGGTCTCTTTTGCTGGGAAATCTTTTCACCAGTTTTTTCCTGACCAGCGTATCGATAATACGGGTAATGCGGCTGTGAGAAACTTTCATTTCCACGGACAGATCGTTCATGCAAATGGCTTCGTCCACTAAACTCAGATAGTTCAGAAGATCGCATTCCATTCTGCCCAAGTTCAGACATTTGCGTCTGATCATTTCTTTTTTAGAGCAAAGTTTATACAACTCCTTGCTCAAATCGGCATACTTATCAACTAAAGTTTTCATTTCATTCTCCTCTTTCATAAACGGGTTTGGGTTATTAATTGATTGTTGAATAAGGTTCAATTAGAATAAACCAGAACTCGAAAAATTCATCACAATATTAAACATTAGAAAATATTAAGTAAAATTTCTGTCAAGGCAAGTGTTTTTTTCAGGAAAAGCTATTTATAATCTTTTTAATTATTTCGCGTGAATTAATGCCTTCTGCTTCCGCTGCAAAAGTAACGATGATTCTGTGCTGCAAAACGATTTCAGAAATTTGAACGATATCGTCTATGGCAGGAGTGAGTCTGCCGTCCAAAGCTGCTTTGGTTCGGGCAGCATAAACCAGATATTGGGAGGCACGCGGACCGGCTCCCCAACTCACCCATTTCTTTATAAAATCAGGAGCGTTGTCCTGATTGGGTCGGGTGGAGCGTACCAGTTTGACGGCAAAATCCAGAACATGATCGCTGACCGGAATTTGAGCGATAGCTTTTTGTGCGGTAATGATTTCATCTGCGGAAATCACGGGATGAAGCTCTGTTTGCGCTTTTCCGGTATCGAGTTTTACGATTTGCTTTTCTTCTTCGTAAGAAGGATAATCGATATTCATATAAAACATGAATCTATCCAATTGAGCTTCCGGCAAAGGATAAGTTCCTTCCTGCTCGATCGGATTCTGCGTGGCAAGCACCAGAAAAGGTTTTTCCAGATCATAAGTGGTATTTCCTGTCGTTACCTGATATTCCTGCATCGCCTGAAGCAGTGCCGATTGCGTTTTAGGCGGAGTGCGGTTGATCTCGTCTGCCAAAATTATATTGGCAAAAATGGGACCTTTAATGTATTCAAAATAGCGTTTACCACTGCTTTTATCTTCGGTGAGAATGTCGGTTCCGGTTATGTCGGAAGGCATGAGATCGGGAGTAAACTGAATACGATTGAATTTCATGTTCAATACTTTTGCCATCGACGAAATAAGCAGGGTTTTAGCCAAACCGGGTACGCCTTCCAAAAGGCAGTGTCCGCCGGTGAATAAAGCGATCAGGAATTGATCGACAATTTTATCCTGTCCCACGATAACTTTTTTGATTTCATCGACTATTTGCGCTTTTTTCAAAGCCAGATTTTCTAAGATTTCAATATTCTTTTCCAAAATACCAACCTCAACTTTCTTTTCTGGGAACAAGTTCTTTCAGCCTGATATTTAAGGCAAGCAAAGAAATTGCTCCGAGGGCGAATATCCACAACGAAGTAAGCAGATGCGAAAATGTAACTGCTGCGCTGGTGAGATTTTTATCGATCCCCAAGGCAAAAGAGAAGATCAAAACCCACATAAACTGGTTGGAACCGATTTGTGCCGGCGGAGTGGGTAATATATATGTCAGGTTCATCAAAGTGTAACCGAATAATATTTGCGGATAGCTGGCATTGGAACCAAAGGCGTGAAAAACGGCGTAAACATAGACTGCTTCGGAACAAACCGCGCACAAAGTGATGAAATAAATCCGAAAATAATCCAGCGAGCGACCCTGCATAATTGCCATACCATCCACAAAATTCTCAAAAAAATCCTCGAATTTTACACGCAGTGTGCGAGGAATAATTTTAAAAAATAAATTCAGAATCCGAATGGCTTTCTGGCGATGATTCACAGCAAAAAACAAAAAAGCGATGAACACTAAAAATATCACGAACAGGCAAACGATGATGATCGTCAGCGTCAGATTCAGTTTTACAGCCAGCAGCGGAATCAGGATCATGATCAAAATGATGGGAAAGAGATCGGTGATTTTGTCGATAAAAACCGAAGGCAAACTGGCGGAAATTCTGACGTCATGTTTTTTCTTGAGAATGATCGATTTTACGAATTCCCCGGCGCGGATCGGAATGAGATAATTGATTAACATTCCAGCCATGAAAAGAAAAAAACTTTCCCAAAATCTCATGCGATAGATCGGAGTAAGAATAATTCTCCAGCGGTAACTGCGCAAAATGTAAGCCAGTACATAAAACCCCGAAAAAAGCAGAACATACTTCAGGTCGAAACGGCTAAAATACGAGATGAATTCATGCCAGTTGACGATTCGTATCCAGGCGATCAGAAAGATAATTCCCAGCAGAATACCGGTGAGCCAGTTGTATTTGTTTTTCATCGATTTTGCGGAATAAAAAGCAGGAAGCGGTGATGTGCCCAGAACTTCTTTAAAAAAGCCGGAGCGATTTTTTCCCACCAGAAATGTTTCATCATTTTTGGCGGAAAGTCGGGATCCGTGCCATTATAATAATCCATGATGGAGAGTGGCTCGTGTTCTTTTTCGGCGGGAAGCAGCCAGCTCAAACCGAAAATTTTCAGGAATTTTTCTTTCGGCATCCCGATATCGGGCCAGGGTGGACAATCGATATAGCCGGCATCCAGCAGCTTCCAGTTATTTTGTGACATGATTTTTTTGATATTTCGCGGAATGATGTGCTCTTCATGTAGCAGAGCTTTTAAATCTTTTCTTCCCAAATATTTCTGCGTAAGATACCCGATACCGGAACGATTCGGAACACAAATCAGAATGACTTTTTGGGTGACACGCATCAATTCCTGCAAAAAAACAGGCAGATCGGGAACAAACCACAGAGCGGAAAAATTCCAACCCAGATCGAAAGTGTTATCGGCAAATGGAAGATGAGAATAATCCGACGAAAATATGCCATTCAAATTGGCAT
>DAISYT010000125.1:0-6587 GCA_036825175.1 Candidatus Cloacimonadota bacterium | reverse complement strand
TAGAAAAAATGGAAAAAGAAGAGCAGGTGCAATTACTCTCACTAGCCAGACAGAGTATTCGGTATTATTTACAGAATCGTCGCTTATTACATATCGCACCGCCTCAAAATCCGGATTTTTTAGTTCCGAGAGCCGTCTTCGTCACATTGAATATGCAAGGGAACTTACGCGGCTGCATCGGGCACATAGCGCCGCGGATGCCGCTCTATGAAGCGGTGATCGAAATGGCTGCGGGAGCTGCTTTTGAAGACTCGCGTTTTCGACCGGTTCATTCCGAAAAGGAACTGGAACAGATCGAAATCGAGATTTCCGTTCTCTCCCCTATGCAACGCCTTTTCGACTACAAAAAAATCAGGTTGGGCATCGATGGCGTCTGGATAAAAAAAGGATTTCGCAGCGGAGTTTTCCTGCCTCAGGTGGCTTCCGAAACCGGCTGGGATTTGGCTACTTTTCTGGAAAATCTCTGTGTTCACAAAGCTGGATTACCCTTTGACGCTTACCAAAATCCCGATACGGAAATTTACATTTATCAGGTAGAAAAGTTCGAAGAAAAATCTTAAACATCAGTTGTAAAATAGCAAAAAAATCAGAAATTTTAAACAGAAAAAATTAGTATTTTATAGGAGAAACGATGAATATTCCCAATATTCGTGAAGTGGACGTCACAGGAAAAAAAGTTTTGATCAGAGTTGATCATAACGTTGTAAAAAAGGGAAAGATAAAGGATACATATCGCATCGATGCTTCCCTGCCCACCATCCGGCTGATCATCGAAAAAGGCGGCAAACCGATTCTGATGACACACGTCGGACGTCCTAAAAATAAGCAAACAGGTCAGATCGAGATTTCGGAAGAAACCTCTGTGCAACCCATCGTACAGTATTTGCATGAAAAAACCGGTAAAGTCTTCAAGACAGCATTTAATAACAAGCCCGACTTTTCTGATCAGAGTGTTTTACAGGAATTGGCAGACGGCAAGATCGACGGAGCTTATCTTCCCAACACGCGTTGGTTCGAAGGTGAAGAAGAAAAGGATGGTCGTGCGGATGATTTTGCCCAAAAACTGGCAAGTCTCGCCGATATTTTTGTGAACGATGCTTTCGGTTCCTGGCAGCCGCACGCTTCCACTTTTACCATCACCAAATATTTACCTTCTTATGCCGGGCTTCTGATGATCAAGGAAATCACCAGTCTGGAAAAAGTGCTGAAGCCGCGAAGACCTTTTGTAGCAGTTGTTGCCGGTTCCAAATTCGATACAAAAATCGGATCGATGACCGCACTTTTGCAGATGGCAGATCATCTGATGTTGGGTGGTGTGATCTACAACGCCTATCTCTGTGCCAAATATGGAATTAGAATTCAGGGCGTCTCCGAAGACAATATTGCTTCTGCTGCCAAATTTATCGAATCTACCAAACAATTTGCCGATAAAATCCTGGAAATTCCGGCTGTTCTGGAATCCGACATTTTGGAAACAAACGTTCCCGCTAAAACCAGAATCCGCAAGATACAGGATTTCCAACCTGGAATGAAACTGAATTTTGTACTCGATGCCGCTCCGGAATCTTTTGCCGAATCCCGCATCCAGCATGTTTTCAGAGAAGCACAAACTTTCTTCGTTAACGCTGTGATGGGTTTAACACCCAATTTTGCAGCCGGCTCCAAAGCTTTATATACATCGATCAACCAAAACAAAACCGCAGAAAAGCTTTTCGGCGGGGGCGATACGCTACAGGATTTTAAAATGCTGCTGCCGGAAATTTATTATACTGCCTTGAACGATGAATCATATTATTTTTTCACGGGCGGCGGCACGATTTTGCAGGTTATCGAGGAAGGCACTCCTTACGGTTTGCAGCCTGTGAAGGCTTTGCTCAGGTAAGCCGATGCTTTCACCTTTCAGCAAAAAAGTCATCGTCCTAATCAAAAGCATTCCAGCCGGAAAAGTCTGCACTTACGGACGAATCGCCACTTTAGCCGGAAATAATCATGGGGCGAGGCAGGTGGTGCGGTTATTGAATTCGAGCAGCGAAAAGGAAAATCTGCCCTGGCATAGGATCATCAACAGCAAGGGCACGATTTCCCTGCCGGAAGGAGATGGTTACGAACTGCAAAAATCACTTTTGGAAAACGAAGGTATAGAATTCGATTCAAACGATAAAATAGATTTGACTGCGTTTCTGTGGCTACCGGTAAAAGTAAAATCTTGACTGATTCGATCTTCATTTTCAGGTTCGTTCCCAGATTTGTGAAAGTTGTAAAATGAGAAATTTAGGAGGATGGCATAATGAAGTATTTGTTTAGAATTTTTTTGGCTGTGCTTTTTGCAGGCTTGATATTGACCGGTTGCGATAACAGCAATCCCAACGATGAACCGGGAACGGTGCAGGGAAAAGTCGGAGATACTAACGGGCAATCGCTGGATGGCATCTGCATAACCGACGGCACAAATACTCTTGGTTATACAGATAATGATGGAGATTATCATTTCCAGATCGATAAGGGAACTTATGATTTCTATTTCAGCGGCAATGGTTACATTACTCACGTCGAATATGATGTGGAAGTAAAAGCCGGCAAAACGACCGATCTCGATGTCCTGATGAATCTCGTCGAGGTTGAAGATATTACCAGTAATATCGGGCTGAATGTAACCTGGAATAATAATAAAATTTATCATATCAGCAATGACATTATCATCACCGGCGAGCTGACTATCGGCAAAGGTACCATTATCAAATTTGACGCCGGCGCCGGCTGGGACGTGCAGAATGAAGGTAAAATCACTGCCATGGGAACGGAATTGGAACCGATCTATTTCACTTCCTGGTACGATGACAATATTGGTGGAGATTCCAATAATGACGGCAATGCAACTTCGCCTGCCCGTGGTGACTGGGAAAGCATCGATCTCGGAGGCATCGGCAATAACTCGATTTTTAATCACTGTTATTTCCAATATGGCGGATGTGACGGCGAAGTACTCTGGTTAAATTTTGGTACCGAAGTAAGTATTACCTATTGCTCGATTGTAAATAATCTGAGTGCAAACGGTGCCATCAATGCGTCTCTGGCTTTCGACGGAACCGAAATCGAAAACAATGACTTCTATGATAATGAATGGCCCTTGTGTTTAAGCTTGGGTATCGATCTGGATAACAGCAATAGTTTTCTCAGCCCCAATACGACTCAAAGAAACAACGATCATGCAGCTATCAAAGTAACAGGTAATACTTTACAAGGAACTGCCACCTGGTCGGAAACCGAAATTCCATTCGTATTTTTAAATGATTCTTATGAAATAAAAGATGATACTTCCCTTATCCTGAATTCCGGAACTATTTTGAAAATGAATCAAAGCACGTGCTGGACTGTTTACGGCACTCTGGATGTGAATGGAGAACAATCAAGTCCTGTGGTTTTCACTTCTTACAAAGATGATGATGAACTCGGCGATACTAATAACGATGGAGACGCCTCCACTCCAGCCGTGGGAGATTGGGATTGCCTGAAATTTGAAGGCACAAATAATTCTTCTAATTTGAATTACGCCGTTTTTAAATACAGCGGCGGTTCCAGTGACGAAGATTATACTTTGTACCTCGGCTCGAACACCACCGTAACGGTGACCAATTGCACTTTCACCTTTAATGACGGTCTGGAAGATTGCGTGTTGAACGCTAAAGAGGCGGCAGCAAATACAAATCTGCAATACAATATTTTCTATTCCAATCAAAAACCGCTGGCTATCAACAGCAAAATCAGTATCGATGCCACGAACATTTTCGTAAACGCTAATTCATCCAATTTGGAAACCAACGTTTATAACGGCGTTTTTGTGAAATCCGGCAGTGATGTGGAAGGCAATGTTCAGTGGCTGGAAACACAGGTTCCTTTTGTACTCTCCGGTGAAGTAAGAATCACTTCCGGTAACAGCCTGACCCTGGCAGAAGATGTCGTTCTCAAATTTAACGGCGGCTCTTTGGTCTGCGAGGATGATAATCTTAATTATTATTCTGCCGACAATGTTTGGTTCACTTCCTACCAAGACGACGCTCACGGAGAGGATACAAATGGCGACGGCGCAGCCACCACACCTCAGAATGGCGATTGGGAAGGCGTTGAAATGGGAGATGTCTGGCAAACCTGGAATAACATTCTTTACGACAGCCATTAATAGGATCATTAATAAAATTATATAAAAAGAGCTGCGCCAAACATGCAGCTCTTTTTTGTATTTTTTATCAATCACACTTTACCGATCCGCTTCATTTATACACTTCGCGGTTATTCTAAATATATTTTTCATTATGAAAGAAATAATCGGGTTGGTTGGAACTGATATTGCTATTATTAGAAAAAAGATTTAAAGGAGGGACAGGTAGGATGAAGCCAAAATTATTATTTCTGGTTGTTTCAATTTTTTATTTCCTAAACCTCTCTGCTGAAGATAACTATCTCAATAAAATCCGGCAAAATCCGCTTCCTTATCATTTTTCCAGTTTTGCAGAGTATCTGCTTAACGGAAATTACTCTCGTGATTTCCAAACTACCGATCCTCCTACCGGTACAGTGCGCCAGACTGCCGAATTCGAGCAGATGGAAGGCGTATTGGTCGTTTATCCGCTGGGCATACCGGTAAGTGCTATCGCCGAGATGTCCGAAGATGCCAAAGTTTACACCATTGTCACCAGTAGTAGTCAAACCAGTTGTCAAAATGCCTACCAGAACGCAGGAGTGAATCTGGCAAATTGTGAATTCATCAATGCCGGCACGGATACATATTGGGTGCGGGATTTTGGTCCCTGGTTTATTTCTAACGACAATCAAATCGAGATCGTGGATTTTCCGTATAATCGTCCGCGCCCTCTGGATGACGAAATTCCGGTGATCGTAGCCAATTATCTGGGAATAAATTATTATGGGATGAACGTGGAACATACCGGCGGTAATTATATGTGCGACGGCAATTTCGTCGGCGCTTCCACCGATCTGGTTTATGATGAAAATCCCGGTTTAACGAGCGCCCAGATCGCTGATTATTTCCAATCTTACCTGGGCATCGATACTTATCATGTTACCATCGATCCGCTCGACGATTATATTAAACACATCGACTGCTGGGGAAAATTCCTCGATGTCGATAAAGTATTGATCGGACAAGTGCCGGAAACCGATTACCGTTACGAAGATTACGAATTTGTGGCAGATTATTTTGCCGATCAGATCAGCGCCTGGGGAAATCATTATCAGGTTTACAGAGTTTACACACCTGGTGGCAATATCGCCACTCCTTACACGAACAGTCTGATTCTGAACAAAAAAGTTTTCCTGCCGGTTTCGGGCAGCCAGTGGGATGATGAAGCCATCGCTTCCTACGAAGAAGCCATGCCGGGTTACGAGATCATTCCCGTTTCCTCTTACGGTTGGTACGATACGGATGCTTTGCATTGCCGCACCCGCGGCGTTGCTGATCGGGAGATGCTCTATATCAGCCATTCTCCGCTTTTGGGCGAACAGGATTATCAGGAAGAATACGTTATCCAGTCCGACATTATTCCCTACAGCGGTGCCAATGTTTATACCGATTCACTGATCGTTTATTATCAGATCGATGGTGGCGATTTCATTCCGGTGGTAATGACGAATGTAAGCGGAAACACCTATTCTGCCGTAATTCCGGGGCAAGAGGAAGGAACGGAAATCTGCTATTATATTCATGCTGCCGACGCATCCGGAAAAAGTGCAGACCATCCCTTTATCGGGGCTGCCGATCCGCATGATTTTGTAGTTGTGAATGCGCCGGAACCAGCCGAGTTGGTGGTAGATCCAGTAACAGTCAATCTGGTATTACCGCAAAATCAATCCGATTTTACGATTCTGGAATTGAGCAATATCGGTGGAATGTCGCTTTCTTACACTTTGAATGAATCTGCTGAATGGCTCACACTCGATCCGCTAAGTGGCACGATAGAAGGCGGAGACACGGATGAAATTACTCTTTCGTTCGATACCAACGGAATGGCAGCAGGCGATTATACCTGCAACATCACCATTAATGACGATCGGGAAGTGACGACGGTACCGGTAAATCTAACCGTGACTGCCGTGAATAACGACGGTAATCTGCCCGGAAATGTTCCAGCGTTGAATAATTATCCCAATCCATTCAACCCTTGCACCATTATTTCTTTTGAGCTTCCGCATAATTCCAGGATCGAACTTTCCATTAAAAATATCAAAGGACAGAAAATCCGCACTCTGGTACGGGGCGAAAAAATCGCCGGCAAACATCAGATTTTGTGGAATGGAACCGACACACTGGGTAATCAGGTTTCCAGCGGAGTGTACTTCGTTTATATGGACGTGCACGACGACTTAACCGATTACATCAGTGTAAAAAAAGTTGTTATGTTAAAATAAACTGAGAATTCAGTAAGTTAAAGAAGGAGAAAAAGTATGAAGAAGTATTTATTATTTCTTTTGTTGGGTTTAAGTTTGATTCTGAGCGCTGAGACTATCACGTTTGACGATAGTTGGTCCGCAGCAGGATTTAATGTAAACCAACTTAGAGACAATGGCGTGAA
>DAISYT010000124.1:0-6599 GCA_036825175.1 Candidatus Cloacimonadota bacterium | reverse complement strand
TTGTAAGTCGAGATTTTTCACGACGTGCAACGTCGTGTTACTCAATTCGGACTTACCTCGATACACAGGCTTGAGGTAAGAACGAATAAATCGATTATAACAATCCCCAGCGCTTTCTTAAGTACAATTCCAGGCAAAACGCCAACAGGAAAATCGCGATCAAATACCATTTAGTGTAGAGCGGAATTTCGCGCACGATCTTCTGATATTGCAATTGCTTATCCGGCATATTTACATCATCGGCAGATTTCAAAAGCTGTCCGTTCGTAATCCGGCAAATGTAAGCCAGCAATGCCTTATTTATTCCTTTGTCACGCCATTCCGGGTTAAAATCGAGTACAGCAAATTCGCCTTTTCCCGTTAACCGGGAAACCTGATCATCTACCGTGAAATGATATTTCCCTGCCGGCAGATCGGAGATTTGGAGTTTATAAGTATCGGAAAGACGCGTAAAATAATCTTCTTTTACGAGTTTATCATTTTCATCGTAAAGTTTCATGAGTGCATTCACATTTTGGGAAAGGTTGAATTGCTCGGTGAAAACCTGCAAGGAAAGAGTGACGTCCTCTCCTGCAAAATAAGAAGCTTTGTCCGGCTTTACCACGATCCTGTCAGCATCCTGCTGCCCGAACCAGGAGATCAGGTTATGCATGAAAGTGTTGTAATAATCGCCTTTCAGCCACATCTGCCATTTCCAGCTGTTCAGGAAAGCAAAGTACATGACCTTCCCGGCTTCCAGAGGTTGGAAGAGAATCGCCGGACTTTGCTGATCGTTTTCGACGGTTGCCAGAATCTGAGCCTGAATTTTAGGCGAAACATAATAATAATCGATGGGCGGCAGATTGGGAATCACAGAGTTATCTTCCCAGCGGAAGGTTTGATATTTACTGCTTTCTTCGGTGAAGCGAATAGTACCCGCAAAACTGCTGTACAACGTGGATTTCCTTGCCGGCAGAAGGGATTCCAGGTTCGGAATGATTTTACCAAAATAAATAAGACCGCCACCTTTTGCGACAAAATTCGAGATCAGACCGGCTTCGTTGCGTGAAATGTTCAAATTGCCGTGATTGATCAAAATAAGTGTATTGGCGGAAGAAAGCTCTTTGTCCAAATTTACCCGCATTTTACGGAAATAAAAATCGTCAGTTTTCAGAAGATATTGGCTTTGCCAGTGCTCATCCGGTTGCAAACTCTTGGTGATAAAACTCTCGTCCCAGCCCAATCCGTCGGAACAGATCAGGCATTTGAGTTTATTATCCATGATGCGGATGCTGGCAGGAAAGACGTTATTATCTTTACTTTTTTCTGCCAGAGAATCGCTTTGCACTGCAAACTGTAATTCCTGCAAACCGGTCTCTCCGAAAGCCTGATCGAACCGAATTTCGACCTGATCATTACTCTTGATTTGGATCGGGTTTTCCTGAACGACTTTGCCATTTACAGTGAAAATAACTTTGGCTGCTCCGGCAAAATTCTGCGAAGAAATTTGAGCGTAAAAAGGGATGTCTTCGTCACGATAAGCAGTGCTGTTAAATTGAACGGATTTGATCTCCAGATCGTAATCATCGGAAGCAAGATCGGGAGCGAAGCAATTTACCGGAAGGTTTAATTTATCCAGAAAATCCAGGTCTTCGTCTTTGAACCAGCCGTCCGAAAAAAGGTAAATTTCTTCGACATTCTGCCAACCATTTTCCCGGCTAAAATCGCTGAAAGTTTTACCCAACAATGTGTTGTTGTCCGTTCCATTCAAACCGTTGGCGAAATCGGCATCCACGATTTCACAGTTTGTTTTTTTATATTTGTTAGCGAGTTCGTTCCTGATATTGCCGAAAATTTCTTTTTTGGCTCCATCATCCTGCTGCATGCTGGCAGAAGTATCCGATAACAGCACCACCAGCGGATGAACGACTTTGTTGCGTGAGAATTTCAGGATGGGATTAAAAAGCAGCACAAAAACCAGGAAAAGGCACAGAGTCCTCAGAATGAGCAATAACCAGCGTCGCCAGCCAAATAGCGGCGGCACGGTTTTCCGATAGAACCGGAAAGCGATCAGGAATGCGATAATTAATAATCCAAATATCATGCGTTACCAATAATCGCAGGGTGTCGTTTCTGTGAATAAAAAATTACCCTTTTCCACGTTTTCATCGGGGCAAACCGGCAATCTAGCGATTTTTAGCTGCGTCTTTAATTCCCGTAACATTTTTTCGCCGAAGCCTTTGAAGAGCGACACATCCTTTTTGCAGAGATGTAAAGTCTGTTGGGGACGAAATGCCGGAATGATTTTCTGCATCAGGATTTCAGAACGAACCAATTCGCCGAAAGATTGATGATAAGGTCCGGCGACGATTTCTTCGGAAGCGATGTCCGAATGCAATCCCAGCTTAATGATCTTGATACAGGCGGCTTCAAACTTTTGTACTGCCATCGCGGTAAAACGAATGCTGTCATCCAGCGAAAGAGGAGTGTATTTGCCGGCTGCAAAAAGCGATTCCAGAGCGGTTCTTTTCAGCACGATAGTCGGATAAATTCTGACGTATGATGGCTGTAAATTCAAGGTGTTTGCCATCGTTTGCTGCCAGGTTTCTGCGGAAAATCCCGGCAATCCCGGCATCAATTGAATTCCCAATACAAAACCGGATTCCTTCACTCTGCGGCAGGCTGCCACGGCGTCGGCAGAAGTGTAATGCCTTTGGGAAAGCTGCAATACGCGATCGTGAAAACTCTGGATTCCCAATTCGATGGTTTGCACGTGATGAGAGCGGCAGAAAGCGAGCTGTTCGGAACTGACGGCATCCGGTCGGGTGGAAAGACGGATCGAGCATTCATCAGAAAACGGTTCCACCAAATCGCAGTATTTTTGCTGGAGAGTTAGCGGCAAATTTGTAAATGTTCCGCCGAAAAAAGCCACTTCCCTGAATTCATTTTTGTTTTGACGACAAAAATCCCGAATCGCACCAGCCAGCCGATCAAACGCCGAACCGTCCGTTTTGGTGATGGTTTTCTGATTGCAATAGATGCAATGAAAGGGACAGCCCTGATGCGGAATGAAAATCGGCAGAATCTTCATTTTTTACAGGTTCAGTTTATTGCAAGCTTCTTTGGCAGCGCTTTGATGAGCTTCTTTCTTATTCTTCCCTTCTCCCGCTCCAGCCAGTTCATTATTGATGTAAACTTCCACGCAAAAAACTTTGGCGTGTTCCGGTCCGGTTTCGGAAACGATCTTATATTCCGGCGTATTTTGAAAACGTGCCTGAGAATATTCCTGCAAAATACTTTTAAAATCACGGAAGGAATATTGGGAAAGATTCGTTTCGTAGTTTTTTAAAACAATACGCTGGATAAAGTTTCGGGCATCTTCCAGATTTCCGTCCAGGTAGATGGCACAGATAATAGATTCCATGCAGTCTGCCAGGATGGAAGTAGATTTTTTCCCACCGTTTTGAATGGCTTCTTCGCTCAGTTTGATGAATTTGTTAATGCCCATTTCTTCCGACTTGATCGCCAGGAATTTACGGGAAACCAATTTGGCTTTTAGCTTGGAAAGTTGTCCTTCCGCATAATCGGGATACTTGATAAAAAGTTCTTCCGCCACGACCAAACCCAAAACAGAGTCACCCAGAAATTCCATTCTCTCAAATGGTGATAATTCTTTATATTCCAATGAAGTGTGCGAAATAGCAGCGTTTAAAAGAGAGACATTATGAAAATGATAATTCAGGATTTTCTGTAGTTTTTCCAGTTCCGGATCGGCTTCTTTCTGAAGCGAAATCTGATTTAAAAAATTATGTATTAGTTTATTCACGATAAATAAAAAAAAGAGAACCGGCTGTACCGGCTCTCGTTTATGGTTTAAATTTTTTGAAGATTACAGCACCGTTATGACCACCGAAACCGAGAGAATTGCTGAGAGCGTATTCCACCTCGCATTCGATCGAGCCATTGGCTACATAATCCAGATCACAGACCGGATCGGGATTTTCCAGGTTCAGAGTGGGATGAATTTTCCCATCTACGATAGATTTACAGCAGACGATTGCTTCGATGCCGGCGGCAGCGCCGAGTGTGTGTCCCACCATCGATTTGGTGGAATTGATCTTCAATTTATAAGCATGATTGCCGAAAATGGTTTTAATGGCAATTGTTTCGTTGCTGTCGTTCAAAGGTGTGGATGTACCGTGAGCGCTAAGATAAGTAATGTCTTCCGGTTTTATGCCGGCATCCTGCAAAGCGGCTTTCATGGCACGGGCACCGCCTTCACCGTTCTCAGCCGGAGCTGTAACGTGATAAGCGTCGCAAGTAGCGCCGTATCCTACTATTTCTGCGTAAATTTTTGCGCCGCGTTTTAAAGCGTGTTCCATTTCTTCCAAAACCAGTACTCCGGCACCTTCTGCCAGGATAAATCCGTCACGGTCCCGATCGAAAGGACGGCAGGCTTTTTGAGGCTCGTCATTTCGGGTAGAAAGTGCCTTCAAAGCACAAAAACCGGCTACGGACAAAGGTGTAACGGAAGCCTCGGTTCCTCCACTCACAACGATATCGGCATCGCCGTATTGGATGGAACGGAATGCCGTTCCCAAAGCATGATTTGCCGAACAACATGCCGAAGTAATATTGAAATTGATGCCACGTAAGTTAAACATGATGGCGACTTCTGCGGAAGCGATGTTGGAAATCATTTTAGGTATGAAAAAAGGACTGATCCGTTTCGGACCTTTGGTGACCATTTTTTCGGCTTCCTGTTCAAAAGTAAGCATTCCGCCGATACCGGAAGCGATCAGCACGCCGGCTCGATCACGATCGAATTGCGCTCGATCCAGTTCCGAATCCTTCATTGCTTCTATTGCCGCGATCAGGGCATACTCACAGTAGGGATCGATACGTTTTACCTGTTTCTTATCCAGATATAAGAACGGATCGAGATTCTTGATTTCTCCGGCAATTTGACTGGTATATTCGTCGGTTAACTCAAAACCTTTGATTTTTTCAATACCGGATTTACCTGCCAGCAGGTTATCCCAGGTCTCCTGCACCGAGTTCCCAACCGCAGTGAGAGTTCCCAATCCTGTGATTACAACTCGTCGTTTACTCATAATTACCCCATCTTGTTGAAATATCACAATGGTGGAAATTTCGGAAAATTTCCACCATTGATATAATAGTTTTTAACAATTTGTTTTTGATTGAATATACTCAATAACTCTTCCGACTGTAGTGAGAGTTTCTGCTTCTTCGTCCGGAATTTCTATGTCGAATTCTTCTTCGAGTTTCATGATCAATTCGACCGTATCGAGAGAATCAGCACCCAAATCATCGATAAAACTGGCTTCGGGTGTAACTTCGCTTTCTTCTACTCCAAGTTCTTCCACTACGATTTCTTTAATTTTGGCTAATAAGTCCATTATTTCCTCCTGTGTTTATTCTACTTCTTTCAAATTTGGTACCATTGAACTCCCAGACGGCTACATGATGAGACCGCCGTCCACATTAATGGTTTGACCGGTTATATAATCGGCTTCATCGGAAGCCAAGAATATACAAAGTTTTGCGATGTCTGCCGGTGTTCCCATACGATTCAAGGGAATGGCAGAGGCGTATTTCTGCACGACCTCTTCCGGCAGGATATCCGTCATTTCCGTACGAATAAATCCGGGCGCAATAGCGTTCGCCCGAATATTACGGGAAGCAAATTCTTTGGCGGTGGTTTTAGTCAAAGAAATTATTCCCCCTTTGGATGCAGCGTAATTTGCCTGCCCGATATTGCCCATAATGCCGATCACGGAAGCGATGTTCAAAATAACTCCGCTTCGCTGTTTCAGCATGTATCGGCTCACTTTTTGGGTGCAGATGAACGTGCCTTTCAAATTCACGGAAATCACTGCATCCCAATCGGCTTCTTTCATTTTCATGAGCAGTCCGTCGCGGGTGATACCGGCATTATTGATCAGCACATCGATGCGCTCGAACTGTGTGTGAATTTGTTTGAAAATCTCTGCCATTTGTTCGGCATTCACTACATTTCCGGCAAAGCCGACTGCCCGAAAACCGAGGTCGTCGATTTTTTGAACAGCGCGATCCACGTCATCCTGATTCAAATCGATGATCACGACGATGGCGCCGTTACGGGCAAATGCTTCGGCAATACAATAACCGATACCCCGGGCAGCTCCCGTGATTATGGCTATTTTATCTTCCAATCTTTTCATTAAAACTCCAAATCGCTTTTGACTGCTTCAAATGTTTCTATGGTGTCGATGCTGATCACTTTCACGTTTCGGTCGATTTTTCTTACCATGCCGGCTAAAACCATTTTGGGTCCGAACTCGATGAAGGTATCCACCCCGGAAGCGATCATGAATTGTACGGACTTTACCCATTGCACGGATGATGTGACCTGCCGGGTCAGATTTTTGCGGATAACCTCAGGATCGGTTGCCGGTTTGGCATCGACATTGCAAACGACAGGAATATTCGCCTTTCTGAAAGTTATTTTTTCCATTTCTTCTGCCAGCCAGATGCCGGCTTTGGCAACCAGCGGAGAATGGAACGGACCGCCGACGACCAACGGCATGATTTTCTTGATGCCGTTCCGGGCAAAA
>DAISYT010000123.1:0-6604 GCA_036825175.1 Candidatus Cloacimonadota bacterium | reverse complement strand
AGCCCGTGGATGACCGCATCCCTAAGCCGACGGCTTATAAATCTCAAGAGGGCATTTACCTCAGAATGACAGCTTTGTTGTGTCCTTCGTGTCTTTGTGACTTTGTGGCAATTAATCTATATTTTACTCGAAATAGTAAATCGCTTTGATCGGATTGATACGGGAAGCTTTGATCGCCGGGAATAAACCGGAAATCAGACCGATAACCAGTGAAAAACCGATTCCCAACATGATGCCCACCATTGGGATCGGGAAATTAAATTTGATCAGTGCTGCCAAGAGCCGGATGACGATGCTGGAAAGGAAAATACCGACCAGACTGCCGATCAGAGCCAGAATAATCGATTCCATCAGGAAGAGAGCGAGAATATCAAAATTAGTAGCGCCGATACTTTTACGGATACCGATTTCCTTCATCCGTTCATTGATGGAAATAAGCAAAGTACTGAACAGCCCGATCCCGCCCACGATAAGAGAAATAGAAGCGATGGCGGAAAGCGTAATATTCCATTTCTTCATCATTTCACCGATCTCATTTGTGATCTGATACATCATCGCACCCACATCGTTGAAGCTGAAATCATGCGCCATATTATGTTTTGCCAGTAACTTCTGCGTAGCTTCCGACTTCAAATTCCAAAAGGATTTTCCATCGAATGCCTGAATATAAATATAATCGATCGCACCATCCGCGCGCAGATAACGGGTTCCGGTGGAAAGCGGAATGTAAACAGCCTGCAGATCATGCTGCCGTTCCCAACTGTTGAAGTTCATTCCCGCCTGGTTCAAAGTATCCTCACCCAGAATTCCCACGATCTTATATCGGTTTTCTCCGACCGTGATAATCTTGTTCAAAGGATCTTCATCTTTGAAATATTCTTCCGCAAAGTAATAACCGATAACGCAAACCTTTACGGCATTGCTTTCCTCGAATTGGCTGAAATAGCGACCTTCCTGCAACATATAGGTTTTATTATAAAAAAATTCATTGTTGGTGGCGTTCAGCCTGACCCTGTCTTCGACGTTGTTGTAACTGAATCGCACGTAGGAATTGATATAACCGTAAATCGATTTAGGATTTGTCTCGCTTCTCAACATCGTGTAATCGGAAAAAGTAAGCGGCTTGGTTTCCCTTTTTATATAACGAAAACGAAATCTCATGCGACTGCTGCGGCTGTTTTCCTCGCCCGTGGAAGGATAGATGATGAGCGAGTTGTTCCATCCCATTTCTTCCATTTTCTCTGTGATCATCTTTTTTAAACCGTAAATACTGGAAAACATGGTCACAACCGCAAAGACACCGATTACGATTCCCAAAAGAGTTAACGAGGAACGTAATTTATGTGAAAATATATTTTGAACGCTACTGCCACAGCTTTCCCAAAAGTGCATTTCGTCACCAGCCTAAAATAATTCTTCTCCGCATTTCGGACATTTTTTATATTTTCCCTTCGCTTTCGTCTGATGCTCTTCTACGTAATAATTTCCGCAGGAAGGGCAGGTTATTTTCGCCGGTTTATAGTTGGAAAGGAACTTGCAATCGGGATAATTTGTGCAGGAATAGAAGTATTTGCCTTTTTTATTTTTCTTTTCTGTGATTTCGCCGGTTTCGCATTCCGGGCATTTTATTCCGAGTGTGATCGGTTTGGTGAATTTACATTTGGGATAATTCGTGCAGGAAATAAAATCTCCGAATTTGCCGCTTCTTTGAATGAGGTCTCCCCCGCATTTCGGGCACTTCTCATCCAATTTTTCCGGCTCCTGAATCTTAATTTTACCATTTTCATCGCGAGTAAAATTTTTAATGTTTTTGCAGGTGGGAAAGTTGGAACAAGCCAGGAATTGACCGTTTGTTCCCCACTTCAAATACATGGGATGACCGCACTTCTCACATTTGATCTCGGTCTCTTCGCTGGCTGCTTTTTTCGCTTCCTTAAAATCCACTTTCTCGATGGATTCATTCACGGCATCGTAGTAACCCCGCAGCAGAGAAACCCTGTCCACATCGCCGTATTCTATCTTGTCCAGGCTCTCTTCCATTTCGGCAGTAAATTTCACATTGAAGAAATCCGAGAAATTGGCGACGAGGAATTTATTAACCGTCAAACCCAGGTCGGTAGGAACGAATTTCTTTTCGCTCAAACTCACATATTTTCTTTCCTGAATGGTATTGGTGATGGTGGCATAAGTAGAAGGACGCCCGATTCCCAGCGATTCCAGCTCTTTGATCAGCATGGCTTCCGTATAACGGGCAGGCGGTTTGGTAAAAAGTTGGAAGGCTGCCAGATTCTTGCATTGCAATTCATCTTTTTCCCGGTAGCCATTATCGATTTTCTCTCCCAAAATGACGCGTGCATGTGGAAAGACTTCCAAAAAACCCTGTTCGGTGATCGTGTTGCCACTCGCTGTGAACAAAGCTTCTCCCACGGTAATCTGCAAATCCTTGGTTTTGAGCGTGATCGGGATCATCTGGGTGGCGACAAACTTCTGCCAGATCAATGTATAAAGTTTCATCTGTTCTTTGCTGAGGAAAGCGGCAATGCTTTCGGGTGTTTTGAACGGATCGGTGGGACGAATGGCTTCATGCGCATCCTGAGCTGTACTTTTCGTTTTGAAAACACGAGGTTTGGGATTGAGTTTATCTGCTCCAAAGCGTTCTTTGATCAGCTCGCGGCAGGAATCCAGCGCTTCGTTGGAAATGCGCAGTGAATCGGTTCTCATATAGGTGATCAAACCGATCGTATCGCCTTCCACATCGATGCCTTCGTACAATTGTTGAGCGATCTGCATGGTGCGTTTGGCAGAAAATCCCAAAAGCCGGGCGGCATCCTGCTGCATTGTACTGGTTATGTAGGAAGGTGTCGGCTGGATTTTGCGGCTGGCTTCTTTGATCGACGAAATAAGGAAGGGTTTTTCTTTGATGTTTTCCAGGATCAGATCGGCATGTTCTTTATCGGCAATATGAATTTTCTTACCTTTGAATTTCTCCAAAGTGGCTTTGAATTCTGGTAATAAATCTTTGAAGAGAATCGCTTCCACGTTCCAATATTCTTTCGGAATGAAATTTCTGATCTCCTCTTCTCTTTCGCAGATCATGCGCAAAGCGACGGATTGAACACGACCGGCACTGAGATTTTTGGTAATAATCTTCCAGAGAAGCGGACTGATGTTGTAGCCCACGATGCGATCCAGAATGCGGCGAGCCTGCTGTGAATCCACTTTCTTTTCATCGATCATGCCGGGTTGTTCCATGGCTTTTCGGATAGCATCACGAGTGATTTCATTGAAGATGATGCGATGAACCGGTTTATCTTTGATCTCTTTATCCAAAACCTGCGCCAGATGCCAGGCAATAGCTTCTCCTTCGCGGTCGTGGTCGGATGCCAGATAGATCGCACCAGCGTCTTCTGCTGCCTTTCTCAATTCGGAAATGACTTTCTTCTTTTTGGGATCGGTAATATACTTCGCCTCAAAATCATGATCCACATCAACACCAAAACTGTTGCGCGGCAAATCACAAACATGCCCCATCGAAGCCTTGATGTCGTATTTGTGATTCAGGAATTTCCCGATAGTCTTGGCTTTCGCCGGAGACTCTACTATTATTAAATCTTTACCCATTAACTTTTCCTTTTAATTTACGTCTTCTTCAAAGTCATATTCCATGTCGTTCACGTAGAACAAATCGATCAGCTCTTTCAGGGAAATGTTATTCTGTCCCGAAAAAATCATGTAATTGACGATTTCATCCATCATTTCCTTATCGATTCTTTTTTTCAGGAAAGCATTAAGCTGCATGCAGACCGTGATTACTTTCTCGAAAGTAAAAATATCTATGGAATTGAGCTGAAGCAGATGCGAGAGGTAACCGAAGGCTTTCGGCGTGAGTACGCGTTTTTCATCTTCCGCCAAAATGCGGTGATATGTTTTCTCCGTACGATTTGCCATCGCATCCAGATATTTTTTTAACTCTTTATCCGTGATCCCGAGTTCCTTCATTTTCTTTCGGGAATCCTTATCGGTCAATATGACTTCCACTACTTCATCTATTCTTTCTTGTGACATTTATCACCTCAAATCTTTTTCCTTTTGCATAACCCGCCCGAACATCGATAACAAGTTACTCCTTTTATGTAAGCCTGCCACAACATTTTTTATATTTTTTACCGCTTCCGCAGGGACAGGGATCGTTTCGCCCGATTTTATTATCCACCACCCGCGGTTGCAGTTTGGGCTGCTCACCCTGATTGGTTTGCGTATGGGCAGCCGGAGGTTGCGGAGCATTGAATGCCGATTGGGAAGCGTGCTGCTGACGAGCCAGTTTCAGGAAATCCTGGATATTTTCCGGACGTACGATGTAGGTGGTAAAGACTTTTTTAGCCACCGTGCGATTGATGTTGGCGACCAGTTTTTCAAACAGGACATAAGATTCTTTTTTATATTCTATGAGCGGATCTTTTTGCGCATAAGCGCGGAATCCGATACCTTCTTTTAATAAATCCATTTCATGCAGATGATCGCGCCAGAGTTCATCGACGACCGACAACAAAACCCGGCGTTCGATTTCCCGCATTTGTTCGGAAGTGAGTTGTTGCTCACGCATATCGTAAGCTTTCAGAACGAGCGTTTCCAAATCTTCCTGCAAATTATCGAAGGTAAGATGATCGGAATACAGCTCTTCTTTTTTGATGAGTACATTGAAGTTTTGCAAAACCCATCTGCAAATGTCTTCCAGGGGCCAGTTTTCCGAATATTTTTCCTCGCCGATAAATTCATCCAGCATTTCAAAGAGCGCATCTTTGATCATCTCGATGATTTCCAGCTTCAGATCGTAACCCTTTAAAACATTACGACGATATTTGTAGATTACTTCGCGCTGCTGGTTCATCACTTCATCGTATTGGAGAAGTTGTTTTCGGCTTTCAAAGTTGAATGTTTCCACTCTTTTTTGAGCCGTTTCCACGGTTTTGGTCATCCAGGGATGCGTGATGGCTTCGCCTTCTTTCAGACCGAATTTCATCATCATCGGTCCGATACGTTCCGAGCCGAAAAGACGCATCAGATCATCTTCCAGGGAAAGATAAAAACGGGAGGTTCCGGGATCGCCCTGACGTCCGGCGCGACCACGCAACTGGCGGTCGATACGACGGCTTTCGTGCCTTTCTGTGCCGATCACGTGCAAACCGTCCAACGGCAATCCGTACGGATTTTCTTCCGTAATTTTTTTACCCGAATCCAGATATTCTTCTTTGGAAGAAGACACCACGCCGGCACCCAGTTTGATATCCGTTCCACGACCAGCCATATTGGTGGCGATAGTCACAGCTCCCGGTTCCCCGGCAAGTTTAACGATTTCAGCTTCCTGCTCATGATGTTTGGCATTCAAAACATGGTGCTGAATGTTACGGCGACGCAATAGACGGCTGAGTGTTTCCGATACTTCCACAGTAATCGTGCCCACCAAAACCGGCTTGTTCATATTGTGCCAATACTCGATCTCGTCGATAATGGCTTTGTATTTCTCATTTTTCGTCAGATAAATTCTATCGTCGTGATCGACTCTGGTAATGGGAAGATTGGTAGGAATTTCCATAACCGGAAGTTTATAGATTTCCACAAATTCGGCTTCTTCCGTCACAGCCGTACCGGTCATACCGGCAAGTTTTTCGTACATGCGGAAATAATTTTGCAGCGTGATGGTGGCAAAAGTCTGCGTGGCTTCTTCGATCGTGGTATTTTCCTTGGCTTCCAGAGCCTGATGCAGTCCATCGCTAAAACGACGTCCCGGCATCATACGCCCGGTGAATTGATCTACAATGATCACCTTGTTCTCCATCACCACATAATCGATCTCTTTTTCAAACAGGGTATAAGCCCGCAGAAGCTGCTTGATGTTGTGCAGTTTCTCGCTCTTATCCATGAAGAGCGAAGTCTGCTCTTCTTTCTTTTTCGTTTTTTCTGCAAAGGAAAGCGTTTCGTCGCTTTCCACCGCTTCGATCATATCGTCGAGTTGTTCCACCACGAAGAGATTCGGTTCTTTCTGAGCAACCAGATCGTTACCTTTTTCACTCAATTCGCAGCTATTCTGCTTTTCCTCGACCACGTAAAAAAGTTCTTCATCGATAAGATGCATCTTCTTATCGCGCAGATAATAACCTTCATAATCCGTCACCATTTTTTTCAGTTCCGGCTCTTTCATCATTTTCAGGAACGATTTATTTCTGGGAGCAGCTCGCATAACGAGAAGCAATCTGCGTCCCACTTCTTCTTCATTGAAAGGCTCCTGCTCCATGAATTCCCGGATTTCTCTCAGATAACGTATCACGAGAGCATTTTGTGCGTTCACCAGTTTTTGGATCGTTGGTCTGAGTTCTTTGAAGAAATTCTTACTTTCCTGCACGGGACCGCTAATGATCAAGGGTGTACGCGCTTCATCGATCAGAACGCTATCGACTTCGTCCACGATAGCATATTGATGCTTTCTCTGCACTAATTGGCTGGAATGAACCGCCATGTTGTCTCGCAGGTAATCGAAGCCAAACTCGCTGTTGGTGCCGTAAGTTACATCTTTGTCATAAGCTGCTTTACGGGATTCGTTTGCCAT
>DAISYT010000122.1:0-6613 GCA_036825175.1 Candidatus Cloacimonadota bacterium | reverse complement strand
ATCGATGTGTTTTTCGGTGGTCACATGCACAAAGGATCTAACGAAGCCTGGGAAGACCCTGATACGCATACGCTGGTTTTTCAGAATTATGCTTACGGAAGTAATCTCGGTCACACCACTCTGAAAATCGATCCTGAAACGAAAACGATTTCCGGTTACGAATTACCGTCGATCAGCGACGGAGCACTAATCACCTTATTCGATGACGAATTCCTGCCGGATCAGGCAATTGCCGATACGATTCTGACGATGCAGAAAATTGCAGAAGCCGGTATGGATGATGTGATCGGCAAGACTTCCATGTATCTGTCACGTTCCGGAACCGGTACACAAAACCTGATCGGAAATCTGGTTTGTGAAGCGATGCTGGAATATACCGGAGCAGATTTTTCCTTCCTGAATCTGGGAGGAATCCGGGCAGATATCGCTGCTGGTCCCATCACTTATCGTGACGTTTTCAATGTAATGCCTTTCGATAATCAGATCGTAATGATGGAAGTCGATGGTTCATTCCTGAAGGATATAATCGAAATGCGGGTTTCCGGCAGCAGACACGGTCTGCGTGTTGCCGGTATCAAAGTTGTGATAAATCAGAAACGGGAAAATTATGATCGTGTTTCCGAACTTCTGATCAATGGCGAACCCTGGCAGGCAGATAAGATGTATAAAGTTGCCACCACAGATTTTCTGTTGCAGGGGAATGCCGGTCTGGTGATGCTTACGAAGATTCCTGAAGAAAATATTACACGTTATGAACAAGATTTGCGCGAGGCGATTGTCGATTATATTAAAAAGAATTCACCGGTAAGTGTTTCGATAGACGATCGTTGGGTAGTTGATAATAAAAGCCAAAAAAGCGATAATACAATCGAACAATTGAAGAAAATATCGAATAAGAAATAAAATCGGTTGACTATCGGGAACGGATTGTTTTTTTTGGAACCAGAGTTAAGCGGATTTAGTAAATAGAAGTTTTTTTGAGAGAAAACGCATTAAAAATAATAAATAAAAATTCGCACATATTTTAAAAAAAAATATGGGAGTAAACATTGAACGAAATAGGAAGATTAGATAGCGATGACAGAAGAGAGTTGCTTGCAGAACTCGATGAGATTTATAAATTACTCGATAAAGATAAAATAAAAGTTGCGGAAAAACGATTAATTCAGGTTTCCAAAACCCCCAATTATTTTGTTCGGGAATACTTGGGCAAGTGTTTCACGAATTATGAAAACAAAGAAAAGATGCTTAAAATTGTTGAGAAAATGCTCAAGCACCGAATTTACGGCGTTCGTGCCACAGCTTTATTTTACCTTTTTAATGTTTATTACGATGATGTGAATAAATTGTTCGATCTGATCGAAGCAACTTTCGACAGCGTCCCCTGGGAAGTGGAAACAGTGGTTAACGACCTTTGGAAAAGATTTCCCGAATTAATGAAAGAACGAATGAAAAGTTGGGTAATCTCAGATCATTATCGTAAACGGGCGCTCGCTTTTCATGGCATGGAGCATATAGCCAGTTCCGATCCGACCTATATAATGGATTTGGTCGGAAAGACCATCGACGATGAAGCGATGGAAGTTCAGAAAAAAATAACCCATATTCTAAGTCAGGTAGCCAAGGTCAATCCGATCATAGTGTTTCCATATATTCGGGAATGGTTAGCAGAAGCGAACGACGAACGAATAAAAACTATCTGGATTGCCATGAAAAAATTGGCTAATCTTGTCGTTCAGAAAAACCGATTTGATCATAGAGAAGAGTTTGTCATCTTAACAGAACAAACTATCGAAGATTGGCGACACGACGAAAATGAGAAGGTAACAGAAATGGGTGAAAGGCTTTTCTACATCATCAACCGCTAATTCTTTCCTCATTAAATAAAATTATGAAGCAGAACCTTGTTATAAAAATACTAGTTCTGATCGTTGCCATCCTCTTTTGGATGCAGCAGGTGATGCAGAAAACTCATGATATCGAAATTCAGGTTCCCCTCAAATTGATGAATCTCCCGAATAATCTGATTTTTGAAACGATCGATCTTCCCAAAATCAATGTTACAATCAAAGCCAAAGGATATGAGATTATTTCCGCTAAACTGTCCAAATTTGTTTTCGAGATCGAGGCATCCGATTATCAGTATGGCAAAAATCTGATCGAAGTATCAGCTGAAAACTTATCGTATTCCAAAAAAATCGATCTGCAAATTCTCAATATCGCTTATGATCATAACCTGTATGTGAATGTCGATAGATTGGTGGAAAGGCAAAAACCGATCGAATTAATTTATACTTCTGCCGACGATGAGGAATTCTTTATCGAAAATAAAATCTCTGATGATTATCAGCGTATTTCTCTGCGAGGACCACAGGCTGTGTTGAATAATATTGAAGCGATCAAAACCGAACCGATCAATCGTAAAATGGTTACCGACGGTAAAATCACGGTGGGATTGCTTCCTCCCAATCCGGCGGTTCAGATACTTAACGATCATGTTATTTTAAATGTTACACAAACGAAAATCATCAATAAAACGATTACCCTGATCCCGATCCGATATCCCGAATCGCTGAATATAACAATCATTCCTCAAAAGGTTTCCGTTATGTTGCGCGGTCCGGAAGAGATATTGGAGAAAATCGATTTGCATTCCATTCCGGCAAACCTGGAAGTGGACAAGATCAAAAAAGGCTTTACCGGAGTCACCTTCGAGCTGCCTTCTGGCGTTAAATTGGTGGAATATACACCCAAAAGTATCCAAATTATTGAAAATGAATAAAATCCTTGCCTTTGAGACTTCCTGCGATGACACTTCCGTGGCAATTATCGATACGAATTACCAAGTTTATTCGAATATCATTTCATCGCAAACTGCTCATAATAATTTCGGCGGTGTGGTACCGGAACTTGCTTCCAGACTTCATCTCAGCAATATCATGAAAGTAACGAAAATGGCTCTCGAGGCAGCCGGTATGACATTTGAACAGATCGATGCGATTGCCGTTTCCGTAAATCCCGGTTTGATCGGGGCATTGCTGGTAGGAGTTTCATTTGCCAAAGGTCTGGCATATAGTCTGCAAAAACCGCTTATCGCCGTGAATCACATGCTGGGGCACGTTTATGCCAATAAAATTGCTCACCCGGATTTGGAACCGCCATTTCTGGCTTTAGTTGTGTCCGGTGGTCATACGGAATTGGTGAATTTCAAGACGATGGATGATTTTGAAATCGTAGGCAGAACGCGTGACGACGCGGCGGGTGAGGCATTCGATAAAGTGGCAAAACTGTTAAATTTAGGTTACCCTGGCGGGCCGATCATCGATAAAACTGCCAAAAACGGTCAGGCAGATTTCGTGGATTTTCCCCGTGGTTTAAAAGGAAAAGAAAATTACGATTTTAGTTTTAGCGGCTTTAAAACCGCAGTGCGTAACTATCTGGAAACGCACGATGAAGAATTCATTCAAATACATTTGGCAGATATTACAGCTTCGGTACAGAAATCCATCGTCGATAGTCTGGTTACCAAAACCATAAATTATGCACATCATCACCGCATAAAAAGCCTAATTGTAGCAGGCGGAGTTTCGGCGAATAGTCTGCTGAGAAGCGAGATGCAAAGCCGAGCCGGTAAAATCGGAGCAGACGTTCATTTCCCAGCCATGCAATATTGTATGGATAACGCGGCTATGATCGGTGCTGCTGCTGTTCAGAAATTTTTACGACAAGAATTTGCCGACCTATCTTTGAATGCTTTCTCGACCAAAGGCTTACGTTTTATCTGATTCTCCTGCGAAATTCAGCTTGACCGGAAAAGCCCGGTAATTTTTCTGCAACCAGTGCTGGAATAGCTCAGTCGGTAGAGCAACTGATTCGTAATCAGTAGGTCGGAGGTTCGAATCCTCTTTCCAGCACCACTTTTTTATCTAACGAAAATCAATTATTTTGTCACGATTCCAGGATTTATAATGTGTGAAAGTCGATTCAAATACGAACCTCGCTGAGTTCCTTCTCCTAATTCGATATCGGAAACGACTACTCGGTTCGGGACACGGCTGGTGACGATTTCTCCATCTATTTGCAAGTAGCGATATAGAACATGAATGGCATATTCTCTGCCCTCCTGATTCCCGATGTACAACATAATATGACCCGGCATTCTGAGCAGAGTAAATCCGGGAATACCATTTTTATCGATGATCGAGCGATGAGATAATTCCGGGAAAATATCCTTTAGATTTTGCCAGGAAAAGCCCTGAGCATCGCCATTCCGAGGCATTTGTATTCCATACAGAGCAAAAAGTTTTTGAATGAATTTTGAACAATCCACGAACTGATCTGTATCACCCCAACCATACGGATAATTCAGCCACAAAAAAGCATCGTTCAATAAATTACGCGAGGTTAGTCGATGTGGTTTTTCCGTAACATCTTGCTTTTGCACATAAGCAAAATCGAGATGCGATGATTGCGGACAAAGAATTTTATAAAGATTCTGATCCGTGAAGGTTGTATCGATCCAAACATTTGTTCCCATGCGCAAAACTCCGGCGAAATCGTTTTTATCGGCTTGCCGCCAATATTGGCTGTACGGAATCCGAATAATTCCTGTTTGCCAATGTGAGATAAAATCTGTGCTATTTAACATGAAAAAGTTCTGACGCGGCATCCAGCCCATGGAAGTGGCATTGATTTGAAAAACCCAGTTTTTATCACGACTGTAACAAATGGCGAAAGTCAGATTTCCCATATCCAGCCCGTTATTTTGCATTTGATTGAATTCCGTATCGAGAGGCTGAACCGAAAGGAACGGCTCTCCCGGCAACATTTTTTCATCGGTAAAGTGGGTGAGAAGTGCCAAAGAATCGAGGCAAAGCGAGACAAATTCCAAAGAATCCTGTGGCAGATTTTTCAGGTAAAATTCTGTTTCATCGCGAAGCAGACGAGAGCCATCTTCCTGATAAAGCTCCGCTTCACAAATATAGTTTCTTTTACGTTCGATATACTTCCATGCCATTGCATTGTAAAAAGTTAGCAAAGAATCATTTCCCGGCACTTCCTCAATATTGCGTGTAAGACCGTTTCTACAAATAGCTGCATTCAAAGAATCGATTTGTTTTGCAGAAAGAATCAGAGAATCCGGGCAAGCGCAACGATCGATCCAATAAGCGGCAAACTGCATTTCCGGCAGAACATTCGGGAGCAGATGAGGAGCGAAATAATATTCATTAGCTACATGATAAATTTGTTTTTCCGGCAGGGAAAGCTGACTGCATCCGCATAAAACAGCTACACAAAATATAAGCAAAAACCGTTTCATAAACACCTCGCAAATCGAGGATTTTCCCTTCTATTTTTTTGAAAAGAAAAAAAGCTCCCAACTTAGCAGGAGCTTTTTATTTATCTTCGGGGGGAGCGAAGATTATCGTTGTTCCAAATCCAGAGTTACACCCATTTTGAAGTAGGTCTGGGAAAGATCAGAAGTGAAACCGCTCTGCATTACGGCTACATCCCAACTGGTTTTACGCCAGCGGAAAGTTGCTCCACCGGTGAAAAACATCTGCTCATAAGAAGTATTATCGCACCAGAAACAGGAACCGTCCTCCAGATAATCCAAATCACGAAAATCATTCTGATACAGATAACCGGTTCTCAATTGCAAGGAAGGCAGAATCCCGCATTCTAAACCGATTCCAGCTTGGTGGCTATCCACAAATTCCCGATTGGCAGCTTCGTTGGAATAATTGTAATCCACCAACAAAGAAAGAGGAATCCAGCCCAAATCGATCTTGCTGCCAAAACCAAATTCGAGTGGGAAAGCATTCTTTTCATATTTGATCTCTTTCCAAAACACGCATTCTTTGATCCTTTTTGAAGAGGGAAGAATCAGCGTCGTTCCTACAGAAATATGATCGTTGAATCGAGCGACTGCTCCCAGTTTGGGACGGAAAAGAACAAAGTCGATCTCACCGTTGAAATGTTCATAAAGATATTCATCATTCAAACAGACCCGGCTGGTTTCGGCATGATAAATATTGATATTAACACCGACGCCCAATCTGAGAAAATCGAAAGCCTGATAAGAAACCGGAAAGCTGAGAACAGAAGTGGCTACTTTTTCATAAACATCGAAGTATTCGTAAGGTCTCCCGATAGTGTCGTAATTATACACTCTGTCGTAATCAGCCCGATAACTTTTGATTTTGTTGTAGATCAATCCAACCTGAGTTCGGGCATTAATTTTGTAAGCAGCGCCGTAACATGCTCCCGCTTTGTAGGTACCTAAATCCTTTTCGTAAAAAGTATTTCATGCAGTGTGTAGTTGTTCTTCAGCCCATACTCGTAATATGCCTGCATCGTATTGGCGATATCCAGCGAAGCCGGATTCAGGTTTACCGATCCCAGATTGCCTGTAGCAGCAATTCCCGTATATCCTCTGCCCGCGGATATTACGGATAATTTGTTGTTACTGTAAAAATCGAAGATGGGTTTGAAATTCATGTTCTCACATGAAGGTTTCAATTCGATGGGAAAAATGTGGGACATTCCCAATAATAGGAAAAAAGTTAAAATTTTTTTCATGATCATCTCCTCACTTCTATGATTTCATTTA
>DAISYT010000121.1:0-6620 GCA_036825175.1 Candidatus Cloacimonadota bacterium | reverse complement strand
CGCGCCTGTCCGACGAGGAAACCCAACATCGTCTCGATCATCCGTTTCAGCAGGTTTCCTGGTTGGATGATGACACGATCAATGGCCCCGGCACCGCGGATATGAAAGGCGGGTTGTGCGTGATGCTGCATGCGCTGCTTGCTTTTGAAAAGACAGCGGATGCTGATCGGCTAGGCTATGATGTGATGATAAACTCTGATGAGGAAACGGGCAGTCTGGCCAGCCGCGATCTGATCGAGGAATTGGCCCGGGGGAAATATGCCGCCCTCACTTATGAACCGGAAAGTTCATTAGCGCTCGGTTTCGGATTTCGCTGCGGCTTTTTGGGAATGCTACATCTGGAAATTGTAAAGGAAAGGCTTCTGCGGGAATATGATGTGCCCATTATCACCACCACTCCCAGCGTGCGCTTCAATATAAACATGGTAAAAGGTGAGAGGAAGGTGATTTACAATCCTGTGGATATGCCCGATCCCACTTTTATCGAAAGCATCGAAGAACCCTTTATGGATGTGGAAATCATCGTGCCTTCCGAGTATGTGGGAAATATTATGCAGTTGGTACAGGAACGGCGCGGCATCCAGAAAGATATTCAGTATATCGATAGCAAACGCATGTCGATCCATTATGAAATGCCGCTGATCGAGATCATTTTCGATTTCTATGATAAACTCAAATCCATCAGCCGCGGCTATGCTTCGCTGGATTATGCTTTCAAAGATTATCGCGTTTCGGATGTGGTGAAGGTGGATATTCTGATCAATAGTGATAAAGTAGATGCGATGTCGTTCATCTGCCATGCGGACAAGGCTTATCAGTGGGGAAAAAGCGTGACGGAAAAGCTAAAGGAAGTGATTCCCAAGCATCTTTTCAAGATTGCACTCCAAGCCAGCATCGGTTCCAAAATTTTAGCCAGAAGCACCATCAATGCGCTGCGTAAGAACGTTACTGCCAAGTGTTATGGTGGTGATATTACCCGAAAGAAAAAACTGTTGGAAAAGCAGAAGGAAGGCAAAAAACGTATGAAAGAGATCGGTAATGTGAACGTACCGCAGGAAGCCTTCCTGGAAGTACTGAAAGCAGACCGGGGATAAGAGCCACGAAGGAGTTTTGAAGTTATCTTTCTATTTCATCATCGATCCTGATCTTCCTAAAATTTTTTAAAGTTTTTTTTTCATAATTCATAACTTATTGCAAATAAGTTGAATTTAACCATGGTAATTATCATTATTACCTTCAAAATTCCTCATCGTCATTCTGATACGTCCCCTTTCGAGATGTGGTGTGTCTGTCATTCTGAGTCCTCTTACATTTGCCTTGTCGAAGAATGACTTCATGTTTCGTCAAGACCATTAGAAGAGTCTCTCAACATGACGTACTGACTGCTATTCATGTTTCGTCGAAACCAGTGCATGAATTCCTCAACCTGACGTTTTGTTGTTACACTCTATTTTTCTGCCAATTAGGCAGAACGCCTAAAATTTTTACTGTGAAATAACTTTGAATGAAACTTCCGCTTCGCTGCCATACTCGTCGGTTACAAACAATTCATGAACACCTTTCATCATGTCGATAGCCAGTTCATCGGCATCGACGGTGGAACCCAGATAAATGCCATCCAAATACCAAAACACTTTTGCCTGCAGATTACGTCTGGCAATCTGTAACGACACTTTTTGCTTGATGCCGCCCATATCTTTGGGAATGTAAATCACAGATTGGGCAGTCGGATAAATAATTTCCAGATCATCGTTATCGTGCAATCTCCGGCAGGCAGGATTATGCGGTAATATTCCGGGAACGGTTTGCCCTCTTTTCCTCAGGTATTTCGCTGTGACCGGAGGATATTCCAGACATATTTTTTCGTGATAATGTCCTTCCTGCCAACATTGAGAACACACCACGTAAGTTTCGTCATCATTCACAAATCTTTTCTGATGATAAGGACAGAATTTCAAAGGTTTCATGTCTGCCGGAGCCAAAGCTTCACAAACATCCGGGCAATTTTCCGTAGCCAGATAACCACTTTCGGCACACAGCTTTACGGTTTTCATCTCTGCGGGAATTTCAAACCAGGATTTATCCGAATCTTTGGGCAGCATATTAAAAAGATCGAAAAGAATTGGACCGGCAGAAGCTGCTCCACTCAGAGCCGGATTACCTTCACCCGTAAAATTGCCCACCCATACACCGATGGTCCATTCCGGGCTTACGCCCAAAGCCCAGGCATCGCGCCCGCCATAACTGGTTCCGGTTTTCCAGGCTAAAGGAAAGCTGTCCTCATATTGCTGCCAATAATACTCTGCTCCGGGACGCTTCACATCCTGCATCATATCCAAAGTAAGATAGCAGGCGCCAGGGCTGATCAGACGCCCTTTATCAGGAAGAGATTCATCTTTTTGCCAACGTAATTTACCAAATTGTCCGTAATTTCCCAGACCGCAGTAAAGTCCGGTCAGATCGAAGAGCGTAACTTCCGAGCCTCCGATGATAAGCGTAAGTCCGTATTCATCGGGGCTGCGAAATAAAGAGGAAATTCCGGCAGCTTTCAGCGAAGCATAAAACTCTACCAATCCGTAAGTATAAAGCAGTCGTACGGCAGGAACGTTCAGCGAACGGATCAAAGCATCGTGCGCTGTAACTAATCCATCATAATTTTTAGTGGCATTTTCGGGTGAAAAAGCTCCGAAATAGGAGGGAACATCGTTTAATTTGGTTTGGGGCAACAAAATGCCTTCATCCATGCTAAGTGCATATAAAAAAGGTTTAAACGTGCTGCCGGAGGAACGCTGAGCCAAAACACCATCAACCTGTCCGTTTCTGCGGCTGTCGCCAAAATCCTGTGAACCGCACCAGGTAGCGATTTCACCCGTTTTTGTGTGACAAATCAGAGCGCTGATATTCTCGATTCCACGCGATTGTAAGTATTCTGCCCGACGCGCAAGAATACGCTCTGCGTTGGATTGGATTTCACGTTCCAAGGTGGTATGCACCAGCGGAAACTGCGCGCTTTGTACAGCTAATCGTGACAAATGCGGAGCCAGCATCGGCAGAGTAAAAACCTGATCCGGCACAGGTTCCATTTTACTTAATTTGCAGGTAGAAGAATCGATGATTTTTCTTGCTAAAAGAGTATCGAGAAGACGGTTTCTTTTGGCAATCAATTGCTTTTGTTGCTTTCCGGGTGAAATCAAACCGGGCGCATTCGGCAAAACAGCCAAAGTGGCAGCTTCGCTCCAGGTAAGGCTTTCCGGCTCTTTCCCGAAATATTTAAGTGAAGCTGCCCGAATTCCGATAATATTCCTGCCGTAAGGCGCATGATCGAGATACATTTTTAGAATTTGCTTCTTACTGAATTTGATTTCCAGTTTTACGGCTTGCAGAATTTCCCAAAATTTTTGGGGAATCGTACGCACATTATTATCCAAAAGTCTGGCAACCTGCATCGTGATCGTACTTCCGCCGCTCACCACTTTTCCATATTTCATATTCAAATAACCGGCACGCAGCAACGACCAGGGATTTACGCCGGGATGATAAAGAAAACAGCGGTCTTCATAAACCAAAACCGCAGTCGCCAATTTCTCCGGTATTTTTTCCGTTTGTAACGGCGGCAAACACCACTGATCCTGCGAGTTCAGGAAAACACGCAAAATATTGTCTTCATGATCCAGCACCATGACGCTGTAATTATCGAAGCGATTCAGATGTAAGGGAATGAGAAAATAGCAAAGCAGCAAAGCAAGTATCATTGCCAAAGCCAGATAGATTTTTTTCTTATTTACCCGCATAAAGAAACGCTCTTCACCAAGTCGTAACGCAGCAAAATCCTATTTTCCCACCTTCACATCGAATCCGGCTGTTCGGGCTTGAAAGCGATTATCGTACATGGCTTCGCAATAAGTGGCAGGAAGGAAAAATTCACCCACGGTCACAGCTCTTAATTTCAACTGAACGGTTATTTCTCTGCCATCACGCAAATCGAAAAACCACATTTCGCGGTCATCGCGGATATCGGTGTACTTCAGATTAGCCGCCGGCAGACGATTATTTTCCTGACTCAGTTTTGTCTTGTTGTTATCCACACTCGATGCCAGTCGTTCGTTTTCAATCTCCCAGCCACTGGGTAAAAGTTGCACGAGAGCCACATTTTCCAAATCGATACCGGAAAAGTTAGTTATGGTAATACTCTGCGAAAAAATATCGCCTTGTTTCAATTCATCCGGCTCGATCTGATTACCATCCGCATCTTTCCAGATATTTTTCAGCTTGATGCCGTCGGACTGATCGTTATTCTCGGATTTAAGCGGAACTCCGCTCCAGTTCAATGTTACAAAAAGTTCGTTTGTATTTGCCGATTGGAAAGTAATTTCTTTCCCCAAAGAATTTTTAATTTCGTAAGTTGCCACCATATCTTTGCTCAGTACCTTTTGCTTTGTTCCATCACTTTCGGTAATGGTACCGCTGATCGTGGTTTTATCGTTTTCGTTGTTGTAATATTTTTGGATGTATCTGCCCAAAGCCAGCAAGGAGTAGCTGGTAGTTTGGGTGGAATACCAGCTTTTTTGGGAAAGCAGATCAGAAAGATCGAGGTAGAGGGAAAGCGCTTTTTCTTTTTGATCCAAGGTAACCATGGCATCCAGAATCATCGCTTTATCCCGCATTCCGGAGCCGAAACTACCGGACATCTCATGATAATCTTTTACCACCACGCCAGCCGTCATCGCAATTTCAGAAGCGGCATCGTCCGCTCCGGCAAGAAGATAGCTCGCTGCCAATAACCAGCGTTCCATATCGTTCATCAAATTTAGAACATTTTCTCTCAAATAATTCATCGCTCCCAACTCCGCTTTGCCAGCGCGTGCCACAAGGTAAAGACGATAAATCTGTTCACGCAGTTCATCAGGTTTTTGATGATCATAGTAATATTTTTTAGCTTCGTTTTTTTGGTAGCGTAACCAATTATCGATCATTTCCTGGGGAACGAAATAGCCCGCGTCCTTGGCTGCCAGTAAAAAATGACCGGCATAATTTGTTCCCCATTCATTCACTTCCCGATCGCCGGGCCAGTAGGAAAATGCACCGCCCGGTAACTGAAATTTCTGCAAACGATGGATTCCCTGCTTGATATTATCCGTAATCCATTCGTCGCTAAACGATTCCGAACGAATAAAATCTCTCAAATACAATTGAGGGAAAACCGCAGAAGTGGTCTGCTCGACGCAACCGTAAGGGTAGCGAATCAACCATTGCAGCTTATCGGTAAGGTTGGCTTTGGGCAATCGGCTGATCGAAACGGAAGCTTCGTTCGTGCCGGGAATGCCGTCGTCTGGTACCCGGAACGTAATAACTTTGCCTTTTTGGCAGGGTTTCATTTCGCTGTGGGAAAGGCGGGCAGACAAAGCTCTGACTGCAATATCCGTAGTACTGCGCACTTCACAATCGGCAGATTTGGCACTGAGTACGATTTGAGCCGTTCCTACCTGCAGGGGAACTTCCGCCTGGAAAGTTATTTCTTTGCTTGTTTTGGTATCCAGTGTGATCGATTTTACTGTCGAATCGACAAGATGAAGAGTTCCCGTCGTTTGAATCGAGACATCTACTTTTCCCACCTGATCTTTGGTAGCAAAAACTTCTACCGGAATAGTAAATTTATCGCCGGGCGCTAATATGCGCGGTAAAGTAGGAAGCAAAACGATATCTTCTTTCACTTCCACTGTTTTTTCAGCATTACCATAACGATTTCCGTTCGCGCTTACCACCATAATTCTAACGGCACCCATGTATTCCGGCATTTCAAATTCCAGTTCGGCAAAGCCTTCATTATTCGTAAAAAGCGGACCCTGGAATAAACAGACAGGCTTGAAACGCTGCGTATCTTCCTGATTTAATCGTTTCTTCCTGGCTTTTTCAAATGCTAATCCACCGCCGATGGAATAGGTTTTATAAACGTCACCCTTGTTTGCTCCGATCACGTAACCGTAACTGTCGAATGTCTTTACGCCCAGCATCTGTTTTTGATAGAATTCCGACCAGGCATCGGGAGAAGCAAAATCCGTGAGACTGAGTAATCCTTCGTCCACTACAGCAATGGTGAATTGCGTAGTTTTATGATCAGCGGTTTGTAGACTGCATTTAAACTTCTGGTTGGGATGCAGAACTTCCGGAGCCTGCAACTTGATATTTTGTCGGGTAGAAGCCTGAAAAACCTGCAAAGGAATGATGCCGTACATGCGAAGCGGACGGTCGTTGTCGGTTTGGTCGTGCGGCTGAATAATCGAGACGGAACAATAGACATTGGGAACCATCTCATCGGTTATCGGTACCTCGAAGGTAGTTTTTCCACCTTTGTTTTTCTGCCAGTATTCCCGCAAAATCTGATCTCCTTTTTCAATGGAAACCAGCATCATACTATTGGCAGGAGTTTCCAAACGGATTTCCGCTTTTTCACCGGGATTATAACGTTCTTGATTGGCAGATAAGCTGATAATTCCGGCATCCTGCATTCCTATATTGGGATTGCCCCAATAACTGCCCCAGAAAAACTGTCCGGCTGAATGACCGTTATCATTTTCCGTAACATGCTTTACTTCCACGAAATAGAGTCCGTAATCCGCAGG
>DAISYT010000120.1:0-6626 GCA_036825175.1 Candidatus Cloacimonadota bacterium | reverse complement strand
AGAAATTCACGATTTACACCAAGTTCGGGAAGAAAGGCACGAAAGAAAAACGAATGGACATACCACCTTACACTCAGGATATTTTCAGTGCCTTCTATTATTATCGGCTGCAGGAATTCGGAGTGGGAGACACGCTGGTGATCAACGTTACAGCCGACGGCAGAAATTATCCTGCCAGAGTGGTTGCCCACAGATTGGAAACCATCGACACGATTTTTGGCGAGAAAGAATGCATCGTCGTGGAACCGATTCTGGAAGGCGAAGCCATCTTTAAACAGACCGGTGAAATTTATATCTGGCTCACTAACGACGAGGATAAAATCCCGGTTTTATTGAGCAGTAAAATAATTTTCGGACATTTCAAAGCCATCCTCACCGAGGCTGAAAATGTACCGTATAAAATAAGAAAATGAAAGATTTAACAAAAACCAGCAGTTATTGGTATGATCTGCCGCCGGAACTGGTGGCTCAATATCCGCTGCCTAACCGAGCCAGCAGCCGCTTATTACATCTCGACCGCCTAACCGGAAAAGTGTCTCATCATCATTTTTCGGAAATTATAGATTATCTGCGCCCGGACGATGTTTTGGTTGTGAATAAGACGAAAGTCATTCCCGCCAGATTATTCGGACACAAATCCACCGGAGCCAAGGCGGAAGTATTTCTCTTGAACCAGCAAACTGAGGATACCTGGGAATGTCTCGTGAAACCTGGTAGGAAATTGCAGACAGGAACGGAGATTTTTTTTGCGGATGATTTTTCCGGTTTGATCACCGGTTATGCCGAAGAAGGCGGGCGTCTAGTGCGTTTTCGCTGGCTGGGTGATTTTTGGCAGAATCTGGATAGTTTGGGTAAAACGCCGCTTCCGCCGTACATTAAGCGTGAATCTTTGGAACAGGATAAAGAAACTTATCAAACCGTTTATGCGCAGGAACGCGGTTCGGTGGCTGCACCGACTGCCGGTTTACATTTCACTCCGGAGTTATTGGAACGCATTGCCGACAAAGGTGTGGAAATCTGCGAATTGAATCTGCGAGTCGGCTTGGGAACGTTCCGACCTGTAAAAACCGAAAACATCACAGAACATATCATGCACAGCGAGTTTTGCCAGATTTCCGACGAAGTTGCCGCAGTCATCAATCAGGCGAAAGCTGCCGGCAGGCGCATTATCGCAGTGGGAACCACTACCACCAGAACTTTGGAAAGTTTTGCCGAAAATGGGCAGGTACGATCCGGTTCCCATTCGACGGATATTTTTATTTATCCGGGAAAGAAAATCCGGATTATCGACGGTCTGATCACGAATTTCCACATGCCGGAATCTACACTGATGATGCTGGTTTCAGCTTTTGCCGGTTATGAAAATATAATGAATGCTTACAAAATAGCCGTACAGGAAAAGTATCGTTTTTTCAGTTACGGTGACGCAATGGTGATAATATGAAGAATTTTATGCATCCTCTTTTCGATGAAGTGTATTTTTTTGAAAAGATCGGCAGCACTTCCAAACAAGCCGAGAACCTGATCCGAAGCAAAACTGCCTCGGGGAACTTTCTGGTGATCGCCCGGAAACAGACCGGCGGTGTGGGACGTAATCGTAACCGTTGGTTTTCGCCGGAAGGCGGATTGTGGTTTACGGCAGCTTTTTATGGTTTATACGTTCCCGACAGACTGACGCTTTTTGCCGGAATGTGTATTCATCAGGCTTTATGTGAACTTTTCCCAGAACTAAAAAGCCATCTGAAGATTAAATGGCCCAATGACATTTACCTGAACACAAAGAAGTTGTGCGGAATTCTGGCTACACATCAGGAATCGGAAAAATATCATCTGTTGGGCATCGGTATCAATTCTAATAATCAGGAATTATCAGAAGAATTGAGCGAATCGGCGATAAGTCTGAAAAAATATTTCGGCAGAGATGTCGATAACGAGCTGATTGCCAAAACTATTTTCGATTCTTTCGTTGCCAAACTGCCTGCTTTCATCGAAGGCGATTTCGATTTCGCTTATTACCAGGCGCACTCACTTCTTATGGGCAGAGAAATTACTCTCGATACCGATTTTGAGCAGTTTCACGGCGTCTGCCACGGCATAAATAAAAACGGTGCCATCCTGATAGAATTGCCTTCCGGCATTATCCAGCCATTTTTTGCCGGATCGGTGATCGAATGGGGATAACCAGCAGAAAGATAATCCGATAAACTATAAAGCAGATTTCGTAATTGAGGCATAATCATTATTAGCTAAGTTTTCTGCTAACATTTTTGCCTGTGTAATCACTGTCTCAACGGCTTTTTCCTGTAAATCCGGCGGATAACCGAATTTCCGCAGAATCCTTCTTACATTTCTTCTCAGATTTGCTTGTACGCTTTCTTTAATTGTCCAGTCTATGGTTGTGCTGTTGCGAACGGTTTTTAAAAGTTCCTGCGCAATCTGTTTTAAGATTTCATCTCCGAGTACGGCAACGGCGCTGTTATTTACTTCCAATGCCGTATAAAAAGCATATTCTCTGTAATCCAATCCTAACATTTCACCGCGTTTATCGGCTTCTTTCATCTGTTTGGCAAAAGGTATTAATACTTTTTCCAAAAACTCGACCGTATCTATCATACCATTGTGATAGCGCTTTATAGCATCTTCCAACATTTCAGAGAATTTTCTGCTTTCTACCAAGTTGATTTTCGTTCGTTTCTTTAATTCATCCTTTAGTAACTTTTTCAATAATTCAACAGCCAGATTTTTTTGAGGAAGGTCTTTGATCTCCTGCAAAAAACGATCATCAAGAATTTCTATATTTGGTTTCTTCAAACCTGCGGCATCAAAAATGTCGAGAACATTATCGGTTGTGATTGCCTCGGAAATGATTTGTTTAATCGCTGTTTCAAGTTCTTCGCTTGTTTTTCCTGTTTCGTTACGGTCGGAAATCTTAATCAATCGTGTTCGGATCGCTTGAAACAGAGCAACATCGTCACGAATTACCATCGCTTTTTCGTGAGGAACGGAAATGGCAAAAGCTTTGAGCAAATTTTTAGTATTTTCAGTAAAACTTTGTTCTCCGTTTTCCTGACTAAAAATGTAATCGACGATTACAGGTATAAATTTCAATTTCTTTTCAGGAGTTAGCGTAAAGAATTTTCTCCAATCGAAATATCTTAATTGATAATCGATCGCTTCATATAATTCCAGCATCTTTGCTACCGCCAATTCCTGATCGAGTGTTGGCTTGCCTTTACCGCCGCTTGTAGTGTATTCTGCCAATGCCGTCTTTAACTCTTGGGCGATGCCCAGATAATCCACGACCAAGCCGCCTTCTTTATCCTCGGTAAATACGCGATTTACTCTGGCTATAGCTTGCATCAGGTTATGTCCGCGCATCGGCTTATCCACATAAAGCGTATGCAAACACGGTGCGTCGAAACCGGTAAGCCACATATCTCGAACAATAACCAACTTTAAACTATCAGCCGGATTTTTCAGGCGGTCGCCAATGGCTTTGCGTCTCTGTTTATTTCTGATGTGCGGCTGCATACTCAGAACATCACTGCTGCTGCCGGTCATTATCACTTTGATTGTTCCTTTGTCGTCGTCGTCGGAATGCCACAAAGGACGAATCTGGATAATGGCATCGTACAGCTCGACACAAATTCGGCGACTCATACACACGATCAATGCTTTACCGTTCAATACGGCATTCCGTTGCTCAAAATGGTAAACGATATCTTCAGCAATTTTTTGAATACGGTTTGGATTGCCGACAATGGCTTCCAGACGTGACCATTTTGCCCGCATTTGCTGACGCTCGTTCAATTCTTCGCCTTCTGTGATTTCTTCAAATTGCTCGTCGATATGAATTTTCTCGTTTTCTTCAAAATGAACTTTTGCCAACCGGCTTTCATAGAAAATGGGAACGGTGGCATGATCATCGACTGCCCGTTGAATATCATAAATATCTACGTAATTGCCGAAAACAGCTTGGGTATTTCGGTCACAGGTTTCGATCGGTGTACCGGTGAACCCAATAAACGTGGCATTGGGTAAGGCATCATGCAGGTGTTTGGCAAAACCATCGATAAAGTCGTATTGGCTGCGGTGTGCTTCATCGGCGATCACAACAATATTTTTGCGTTCACATAATGCTTTTACTTCTGCTCCGATATATTCGACATTTACAGCACCTTGATCGATACCTTCGGTCATCGGCATAAATTTCTGAATGGTGGTGAAAACGATTCCGCCGGATGCCACTTTTAGTAATTTCCTCAATTCCCTGCGGCTTTCGGCTTTTTGCGGTTCCTGGCGCAACAACTGCTGACAATTGGTAAATGTGTCATATAATTGCTCATCCAAATCGTTACGATCAGTAAGAACTACCAAAGTGGGATTTTTCATGTGCGGATCGATGATAAGTTTGCCGGAATAGAAAACCATACTCAGACTTTTACCGCTTCCCTGTGTGTGCCAAATTACGCCGGCTCGTCCGTCACCTTTTTCCGAACTGGCAAGAATGGTACTTTCCACGGCTTTATTTACTGCATAATATTGATGATAAGCCGCTACTTTTTTATGAGTGATGCGCTCACCTTTTTCAAAAACAATAAAATGACGAATCAGGTCGAGAAGTGTGTTTTTGTTGAGCATTCCCTCAAACAAAGTTTGCATACCTAATTCCGATTCGACAGCATTTTTTGTCCGCCAGCTCATAAACCTGCCAAAGCCGCTGGTTAAAGTGCCGCATCGGGCATCCCAGCCGTCGCTGACAAGCAGCAATTCATTATAGGTGAACAGGGAAGGGATGGCTTGTTTATAGGTTTGCAACTGGTTGTATGCCGATTTTGTGGTGGCATTTTCATCGACAGCATTTTTAAGTTCTATTACCACCAGCGGTAATCCGTTGATAAACAAGATAATATCGGGACGTTTGTTTTGATTGTTTTCTATGATCGTAAATTGATTGATCGCCAAAAATTCATTATTACCCGGATTTTCAAAATCCACGAGATAAATCTTCTCACCCCGGATGCCGCTATCGGAATGTACTTCCACATCCACACCATCCGTCAGATAGCGATGGAACGTTTCGTTATTGATGATGAGACTGGGAGATTTGGTGCGTAAAACCTTTTTTAGTGCATCTTCCTTGGCATCTTGCGAAATGTTCGGGTTCATTTTGTCGATGGCATCTTGCAAACGGGTAACCAATACCACTTCATTATATTGACGTTCCGGGTGTGTTCCATCGGGCGAAATTTCCGTGCCCGGCACATAACCGTAGCCCATATTCTGCAAATAAGAAAGGGCGATTTCTTCGATTTCGTTTTCAGTAATACTATTTTTCATTTGTATGATTGTTTTTATTGGTTTGGGCGTTGAATTTATCATTATCCCATTTAGACGGATTATTTATAATATATTCTTTTACCCGATAATATTCTTTATCATTTCTAATAATATGGTCGTGATAATTGGGTTGAAAAAAATGGTTGTTTCGGTTGTATTTTGGAATGTTTAAATTCATTTCATCAATGTAATTATCAATTTTGGAATTTATTGCCGATTTATATCCGGCAATAAACGATGAAATGGATTGGGGTTTGCGGAAAAAAACGGATTGGACGTTGGATTGATTTTGGAAATGAACGTTGGCGTTGGATCGTAGAGACGCACGGCCGTGCGTCTCTACGTGCGAATCGTGCGAATCGTGCGAACCGTCCAAACCGTGCGAATCGTGCGAAACGTGCGAACCGTCCAAATCGTGCGAATCGTTCAAATCGTCCAAACCGTCCAAACCGTGCGAATCGTTCAAATCGTCTAACCCGTGCGTGTCGTGCGAATCGTCCGTATCGTCCAATTTTTTCAATATCACAATGGCGTGTAAATGATTGGGCATAATGATATATTCATCCAAAAACAATTCCGTACGAATTTCAAATGATTTTAACCATTCATCATTAACGATTTTTCCAAAATCGGATAATTGAATAAATGGGGTTGGTGATTGGTTTGATTGGTTTGATTGGTTTGATTGTAGAGACGCACGGCCGTGCGTCTCTACAACCAAACCGTGCGTCTCTACAACCAAACCGTGCGTCCCATTTGTCGGAATATTATTAAACGCCGTATTGGTATTTTGCGGATTAATAATTTGTCCCAAATTGCATTCCCTGTTTTGTGTTATCAGGGTGATAAAATAAAAACCATTGTCCGAATAATCCCAATTGGGCATTCGATGGGATTGAATTCGATATTTATTTCGGAATTTTTCCATTATTCAGATATTTCTATTTTCCCACTCATCAATCTGGGCAATAAACTGTCGCGAAGCTGAGTGAGGGTTTGGATTTGATTTGAATTTTCTTTCATTTTTTGAAAAAGAGGAAAAATTAACTCCTTGAATAAAATTAGTATTTTTGAGGATGGAATTAATATATCCATATTTTTAATTGTCTTGGAATTAACTGCTGTTGCAATAGATGAAGTGTTTCCTAATGAATTCCAATTATAATTATTCAAATATAGAAAAAGAAATTCAGAATTAAGAATTTCAGAATTTAGTTGTGCAATTGCTTCATTTGAAACCATATTTTCTGTGGTTATTGAAACTCTACCTAATGTGAGCTTGAAAC
>DAISYT010000119.1:0-6630 GCA_036825175.1 Candidatus Cloacimonadota bacterium | reverse complement strand
AAACGGAAAGGACTGACTATCGGCAAAAAGGCTGAAACCGTAAGTCGTAACGGCAAAAATCAACGTATCCTGATGCACGATGTCTTTCACATAATTCGTACCCAAGCCCAGGATGTCGGTTAACGGCATGGCAAATTCAGTGCCATCGAAGCGGTTTATGCCTGTTCCGAAAGTGCCCAGCAGAAATTCATTTTTTTCGGGCAGATAATCGATGCTGCGCAAATCGTTGCTGGTTAATCCGTCGATGGTGGTAACGGTTTTTTCAAAATATCCGTTAGAAAAGTCATAAATTTCCAAACCGCCCCAAGTTGCCATGTAAATTCTGTCACCCACTTTTTCCATGTTAAAAATATGTGTTGTGTTGGTGTAAACCTGCCAATTCTGCAACCCGGACAAAGCCAAAAATAAGATGTTGAGAACAGCAGTAAAAAATAGCTTCTTCATCATGAGCTCCTCTTATCTTCCCAATTTGGAAAACACTGTACTGATCGTTTTTAGCAGGATCGATAAATCCAGATAAAATGATCTGTTTTTTATATAAAATAAGTCGTACTGCAATTTTTCCATCGTGTCTTCGTAAGAAGGCGAATGGTATTCGTTGCAAACCTGATCCCAGCCGGTTAAACCGGGTTTTGCCAGCATACGTTCGTTATAAAAAGGAATTAATTTTTCCAGTTCTTCTACCAGTTCCGGGCGTTCCGGACGCGGTCCTACAAAACTCATCTCACCTTTTAAAATGTTGAGAAGCTGAGGAAGTTCATCCAGCCTGGTTTTCCGCAGGAATGAACCGATACGGGTAATACGTTCGTCATTTTCTTCTGTCGGTTGGAAATCGTTGTGTTCGATGCGCATGGTACGAAATTTAATGATCTGGAAATTTTTGCCATTGTGTCCGACCCGAATCTGCGTAAAAAAGACTCCGCCTTTGCTATCCAATTTGATCAGACCTGCCAAAATAAGACCGAAGGGAAAAACCAAAATCAAAAAGACGATGGAGAAAATAATCTCCATAATGCGGCTGGAAATATTGTAAAAGGTTTTGTTGCCTTCCGTTAAGTTGTCCAGAAACCAGACTTTATTGATCAAATCCAGCGGCACTTTCCCCAAAATATTTTCATAAAAATTGGATAAATTTACAAAATCGACATTCATTCCCAGGCAACTGAAAAGCAAGCTGCTGAGCGATTCCGAATTGGCGGGATTATTTGCCAGAATGAGAGTGGAAACATTCTTATTTTTGATGTGTTCCTTCAAAATTTTTTCGTCGGCTGGAATTACATCGATTTTCCGATTCGGGCTGATTTTCTCCCTTCCCGTATTTAAAATAAACGCGATCTCGTAACCGAGATGCGGTTTATTTGTAAATTCTGCCAGAAGCCTGCCGACTTGCTGATTATATCCGATAATCCCAATCGTTTCTTTGGGAATGTAAGATTTGATCGACCAATTAAAAAAGCCTCTCCATAAAATGAAGAGCAGGGTATAAATCACCACGAATAGCAGCAGATTCGTTTTCGGAGCGATGTTGATTCTCGGCATCAAATAGAAGAATACCGCCGAAAAAATACCGCCGATGAGGAAACTTCGCAGAGCCAGACGAAAGAAAAAGCGGTTGCTGATGGCAAAATTCAAATTATATAAATCCGATATGAAAAAAAGCGAAATCCAAATAAGGAAAATGAACGTGAACGGATAAAAATGTGCCATCCAATAATCACTGCTGGGAACGGTGTGATAACGCACCAACAGAGTAACGAACAAACTGACATACATGATCAGGATGTCGCCGAGTATCAAAATAAGTCTTCTAAATTTTGATTTCATTGTTCATATATTCTACAATATTTTGTTATAAAATCCGGCAGAGCACAATTTTCTTCCACGAACCTGCGGGACTCTGCTCCCCATCTGGCAAGATCGTCTTTTTTTGAAGGAAGATTAATCAAAACCCCGATTAATTTGTCAACCTCATTCAGCTTCACGGTAATCCCATTACGGGCTGAGACAAGCTCCACGTTGCCACTGATCTGGGAAGCGACAATCGGTAAACCGGCTGACATCGCTTCCAAAATGGAAACCGGCAAGCCTTCCCATTTGGAATATAAAAGAAAAACATCGAATTTTTCCAGCCAGAAATAGATATTTTGCTGCCAGCCCGGAAAAGTGATTCTATCGTTCATGGCGGCAGCATCTACCAGATTCGTGCAAGCTTCGAGCAGTTCGCCATCACCTAAAAAAATGAAATCTATTTGGGAATTTAGCCGGCAGGTTTGAATGGCAGCTTCGACGGTTTGCAGAGGATTTTTTTGAGTCCAGAAACGAAACGAACTGCCGATAATAAAGCGATCCTGTTTTTTTTTCTTTTTCCCGATCTCCGCTAATTCCACAGCATTGTAAATCGTGGTGGCTTTACCGGAAGCGATCAGCTTTTTACGCAGCATCATTTGTCTGTCATAATTATTCACAAAAACTACATGATCGCAAAACAATCCGGCAAAAGCATCGCAAAATCGATAAAACCAACGCACAGGAAAAGACTGAAAATCATTAAAAGGGAGACCGTGAGAAGTATGAACTATCTTCTTCACACCGGCAAGACGGGCAGCCATCCTACCCAAAAATCCTGTTTTGGAAGAATGGGTATGAACGATATCGAAACGATATTTTCGGCATAAACGATAAATATCAAAAAATGCTTTAAAATCCCAGAATGAGATATTTCGCTGTAGAGAATCCACCGGCAAATGAGTAAAACCGGATTGTTTCAAGCGTTCGATCAGCGGTCCTCCGGAACGTGAGATAACGTAAATTTCATATTTTGAACTATCCAGATTTTCGATGATATGCAGCATCACATTCTGAGCACCGGACAGGAGTGGCAGTAACTGAACATGCAATAATCTGATCTTCTTCATATTCTGCTTTCCAAAAACTTCACGAACTTTTCGGTTTGGTGTCGGCGATCCAATTCCTGATTGCAGGAATATCGATTTTGTTTACCGGTTTGCAATTGCTCGGTCATATTTTTGAGATTCTGCACGATTTGCCCGACATCCTCCATGGCGCAAATATGCCTATGTCCATTCGCTTTGAGTAATTCGGCAGCTTCACCTTGCGGTGGTAACATTGCCAGAATTGGTTTTTGTGCTCGAATGTACTCGAATATTTTCCCGGTAAGAACGCCGTTTCCATCTTTGGTAGAAATAAATATCATCAGAATATCGCTGCTCATCATAATTTCAAGTGCCTTCTTATGATTAACTTGTGATCTGATTGTAACGTAAGAAGATACCTTCTCAAATATTTTCAGTGTATCCTGAAAAGAATTACCGACAAATTCCACTTGCAAATCGGTGGTGAAAGCAGGATCATCGATAAGTTTCTGTAATGCTTCCACGAAATATTGGGGAGAACGATTGCCGTAAAAATTTCCAATATACCGCAATGTGATCTTATCCGTCTTTTTCTTTTCTATATTCTCGAAATCGGCTTCATCCCAACCATTATACATGACCGTGATCTTGCTTTCCAGATTTTTGCCAAACGCTTCCGCCAATTCGTTTTTCATCAACTCACCGATCACAGAAACGGCGCTGGCTTTTTGCAGGAGCTTTCGTTCCCACTTTTGGGCATGTTTAAAAAGCCGTGGCGAAGAATAAAAAATATATCGATTCAAAGTCCAATGATCACGATAATCGATGATGAGCGGAAGACCGAATTCCGTGCACAGTTTATAGGCTGCCACACCGCTGGTGTACGGTCCCATCGTTGCCATAACGGCATCATATTTTTTCTGTTTTATCAACTTCTTCCCCACTTTAATTACATTGGGAAGCCAGCCGATTTTATCGTCGATGGGAAATAAATTCCGGAAGAACTTTTTTAATTTTTCCGGGGATTTAAAATATATTTTTTCTGAAAAGCCGCTTTGTTTCACATCCGTTTTCTTCAGGATCGACATCGGATCGAGAGAGGCAATCCGATAGACATGAGCAGCTTTATCTTCGTGGCATAATTCTTCATCCGAAGAATGAAAAACGATGTCTTTTACAGTGATAACGTCGGTTTCCCAACCGAATTCCGTCAGATATTTAACCAGTTTCAGTGGACGTTGCACGCCGGGTCCACCCAGCGGAGGATAAAAATAAGCGATTAATAAAAGATGTTTCATTGCGTCTGTTTGGGCGGTTTATTCAGGAAAACCCGAATGGTCGTGTCAGCTTTAATATTGGAAACCGTGACGATTCCGTCATTGATTTGGTATTTCTCCTGATCGAGATGCGAGATGGTTTTATTGCCTTTCACAGAAAAAGAGAACTGATCGATTCTTTCCGGAAAATAGAGTTCTATCGAAGTACGTTTCTCTCTGATTTCGATGCGTTCGCGCTTCTTCCACCAATCGGCAATGGATAGATAAGTGTTTGTGTAATGAGGGGATGCCTTTATTTTTATCAAGACATCTTCCAGCAATTTTTCGGCATATTCCAATTCGGTGAAATTATGGATCGAAAAATCGAGTGTGATCATGCCGTTCACCATTTTTATGGAATCGAAGATTTTTTCGATGATTTCACGGGCATCTTCGTAAGAAATTTTATTGGTTTTGGAAAGAAGGAAACTTTCCTCGGAACAGATGATAGGAATTTCCAGATTGTTGTTGTTGGCAAAGACTTTCGTGCCGCTGTTATTTTGCGGCACCATAAGATGATACGGAAATCCGATTCCTCCGCTAAAACCGGCTATCGAATGAAATTTGGCAGAAGAATCATACGCAAAACTTTGTTTCAATTTGAGTTCGTTCGTCTGGTACGGATCGCTTTTATAATCTTTCAACCGGACGCCGACTTTTTCACGCAAAGTCATCTGCACGATGTGATTTTTTTGTCTTTGGAAATTATCGTTATTATAAGAATTGGAAGTGGCAAACAGAGCGACTTCATTACCTTTATCGATGATTTCGGAAATCTGTTTCTGCACATCGGAATTATTGATATTGTAATCGAAATCGGCGGTTTTGCCGTTAGTGGTTCCCCAGAAATAAGTGCTTTTCACTTCGTATTTTTCTTCCAGTTTGCTGATCAGATCAAAATTCCAGTATTCTTCCAGATTCGTAATGATAAACTTGAGTTTGCTGAGAATATTTTTGAAGACAAATTTAATATTATAAAATTGCAGAATTTCTTCCCAAACGCTTTTCATCATGCGTTTGAAACTCCATTTCTGCAAACGATAAACATTGTGGGAAAGCGCCACAGCTCCGGGTTGGGCATTTGGCCATAACTCTTTTTTTACCAGGAAATTATCACGTTTACTGTTCACCGCTTCCAGGATGCTTTGTTCCAAAATCCATAAATAATAATTCACGTAGGGAATGAGAGCGTGATCGCAAAAAATCATTTCTTCATCCGGAATTTGAAATTCATTCTTTTCCAGACCAGGCGTAAACTTCTGGTAATTAACGAGATGGAAAAACGTATTTCCAATCAGATCGACTTTGAACGACCCATAATAAAGCACTTCATTGATGAAATAGACAATCGGATTCTGGAAATCGGTTTTACTCAAAATGGGTATTATTTTATCGAGGCGAATCGTACGCGAATATTCCTGTAATTCCTGTGCAGTCAACTTTCCGGGTTGCAGCAGATCGATCTCACAGGGAATGAAGAAGAAGATTTTATCCAGCGCCAGAATATAAGCTTCTTTGGATGTCGGTTCGATCAGACCGTAATAAACCAGGATGTCATTCGCCTGAAACTGATCCAGTTTACTGATGTATTTGTGTTCATAACCCAACGTTTTGAAAATGAAATCAAAAGTGTAATGAATTTCATAACTGAATTTTTCCAAAGCGCCATCGATATAAACTGCGATCATAATACTTTTATCCTACTTTCTCAGTGTTAAATACAATCGAGCTGGGAATTTAGATATCAAATAAATTCAATCCTAATTTTTCATCGAAAACCCGTTCGATTTCCGCATCATAAGTTTCGATTATCGCTTCACAGGTAGCACAAACCACAGCTTCATTCAAATGACCGCCAAAAGCTTTGTGTTCGGCATCGGCGAGAGTGATATGCGTATGAATATATACTTCTCCATTTTGGGTAGTGACGTTCCCCAGCAACGCCGTGATTTCATAATCTCCGGTCAGAGTAGTGGAATGGTACGATTTTGTTGCCGGTTCAAATAATCCGATCACCGCTTTATCGACGGCTCCGATGGCAGAAATTTTAGCCAGTTTGATGTTATTTTCACTGCATACTTTTTTTAATTCGGAAAGAATTTCTTCTCCGCGATCAATTCTGACAAAATATATATTTCTAACTTTTTTACATCTCATTTTTCACCTCATCCTATGATTGGAACAAATAATTGTCGGGAAGAATGTTTGTCTAATATTATTTGGAATAAATAAAAAAATCTCTGTTGTTTTTTCGTTTGACAGATATAAGAGAATCTGAGGATTTGTAATGAGTTTAGAATGAATGAGTAAGAAAAATGTGAAATAAAATTAAGGAGACTTAAATGAACAAAAAAAGAATTTATCTTTTTGGCAATGGAAAAGCCGAAGGAAAGGCTGACATGAAAAATCTGTTGGGTGGCAAAGGTGCTAATCTGGCAGAG
>DAISYT010000118.1:0-6673 GCA_036825175.1 Candidatus Cloacimonadota bacterium | reverse complement strand
ATTTTCGTCGGACTCAGCATGCATTTCTTCCTGTTCATCCGCGCGGAACACCGACCCTTTATCAACGAAGGTTATCCGCATACTATTAAGTTATTTACCGATTATGTGCTGCGACGTCAATATGGAGTGGTAAGCATGTTCCAACGCCGGGCAACTTTCTGGTATCAGTTCAAAGATCAATTCCTTACCTATTTCAGTTGGCAGTTTTTCCATGCCGAAACGCTTTCTGCTGCAATAAAGGTTCCGGAGTTGTTCCTTCAGTTCCTGGCCAATTTGCTTGTGACTTTTCTCGGATTCGGCGGAGCTTATTATCAATACAAGAAAAACAAACACGCTTTCGCCTATTTCTTCTCCCTTATGTTTATGACCTCGATTGCCATGGTTTTCGTGATGAATCTTTCCGATGCCGAAGTAAGAGAACGTGATTATTTCTTCTCCACCGCTTACAATTTCTGGACGGTTTGGATGGCGATCGGTTCGATCGGCTTGATCGATTATTTCCGTAAGAAAAATAAAGCCGTTACCGCAATCATTGCAGTAGTGCTGCTGCTCTTGCCCATCGTGAATCTTTCTTCCCAATATTTTATTCATGACCGTTCCCGCGAATATGTAGCTCTCGATTACGGACAGAATATTCTCAACAGTGTGGAAAAAGACGCTATCATTTTTACGAATGGCGATAATGACACTTTCCCGGTTTGGTACGCTCAGGCAGTTTACGATCCGGCAGCCCAAGAATACATTCCACCAAATAAAGATTCTTTGCTCACCGATGTGGACAACCGCATTTATGAACCCAGCGTGCAACCTACGGAGCTTACCAAAGCCAATATTGCCCGCGCCATGGAATTCAAAAATCAGCAATGCATGGGCATCAGGAAGGATATTACCATCGCCAATCTCAGCCTGCTGAACACCCCCTGGTACATTCATCAGTTAATCGATCACGAAGGTGTGGAATTCAATATTCCGGACAGCCATATCGATCTTTGTCAGGATAATCCGAAATCCGTGCTTTATCCGAAACAGGTTTTCAAAGATACGAAACTCACCATCAAAGGTGTAATACCAGGCGATCAATTCTCGATCACGATTCCCAAAGGTACGATCCTTTATGTAAAAGACCTGGCAGTGATCCAGATCATAAAAGATAATTACGGGAAACGCCCGATCTACTTTGCTGTTACCACACCGGATGCTATCGGTTTTGAAAAGCACCTGAGGAACGAAGGAATGGTAAACAGACTGGTGGCAAGCGAAGGTAAAGATCAATTTGACATGGAACGGTTAATCACCAATATCGATTCGGTTTACTCTTACCGCGCCGTGATGGACGATACGGTTTATAAAGATAAGAATATGAAGCGTTTACTCAATAATTACGGTGCCGCTTTTATGCGCACATCTGCTTTCGCTCATTCTCAGCACGATTACGATAACGCCATCAAATATATGGAAAAAGCTATCGATTATCTGGAAGATAAATCCCGTTATAATCGCGGATTATCCCGACTTTATCTGGAAGCCGGTTATTCCATGCTGGAAAGCGATGAGATCGATAAAGGTTTTTCTTATTTGGATAAAGCCGTGTATTATGATCACAACGAAGAAGACCTGATCCCGGCAATTTATCAGGCAGCAGTCTATACTGAAGAATATGACCGTGGCATCCAAATTCTCGCCAAACTGATTCCTTATCAGGATTCCACTGTCGTGAACACTTACATCGAAAAAATGGAATCGAAGAAAAAGAAAGAAGGGAAATAATTTCAGGAACTATTCGCGGAAAATCTCGAAGAATAATGAAAAGCATAATTCGGAAAGCATTCCTGAAGTGATAAATAAGTATTTTTAGGATATTACAAAAATATATGAAAACAGAAATCGTTATTAAAGGGGCTCAGGAACATAACCTGAAAAATGTCGACGTTCGTCTGCCCAGAGATCAACTTATCGTCGTTACCGGAGTATCCGGTTCCGGAAAATCCTCGCTGGCTTTCGATACGCTGTATGCGGAAGGACAGCGACGTTACGTGGAATCGCTTTCCGCTTATGCCCGTCAATTCCTGGGACAGATGGAAAAACCCAAAATCGATTATGTGGAAGGTCTCTCCCCCGCCATTTCCATCGAACAAAAATCTGCCAGCAAAAATCCTCGTTCCACCGTGGGAACGGTTACCGAAATTTATGATTATCTGCGGGTGCTTTACGCTCGCATCGGTAAACAATATTGCTACAATTGCGGTGATCCGGTCGGCGCTCAGTCCTGCGATCAAATCGCCGATCATATCATGAAAAATCCAGCCGGAACCAGGTTACAAATTTTAGCGCCGATCGTGCAGAATCGTAAGGGAGAACACACGGTAGAACTGGATGAAGCCCGTCAGCAAGGTTTCGTGCGGGTAAAAATCAACGGTATTATGCGGGATTTGAGTGAAGAAATTGTTCTGGATAAAAAAAGCAAACACGACATCGAGATTGTCGTCGATAGATTGGTCATCAAGGAAGATATTCGCAGCCGTTTATTCAATTCGCTGGAAACGGCTCTACGCCTGACAGACGGCTTAATCAAAATCGATTATGTCGATGAAAGTCGTACGGAAATTCTTTCCGAATCCAATTCCTGCTCTCGTTGCGGCATCGGTTATCCTTTACTCACACCCCAACATTTTTCTTTCAACAGTCCCATCGGAATGTGCCCCACCTGTAATGGATTGGGCACTACCATGGAATTTGATCCCGATTTAATCGTTCCTGATAAAAGCTTATCGATCATGGATGGAGCCGTCGTTCCCTGGGGAAATCTGGGCAAAAAACAATCCGGCTGGCAGATCAAGAAGGTCAGAGCGATTGCACGCGAATACGGTTTTTCTCTCATCACTCCCTGGCAGGATTTATCGGAAAAGATCAGAGAGCTGCTTTTATATGGTTCCAAAGGTAAACGCATTAAATTCGAGTGGAATACGCCTGACGGAAACGGTACTTTTTATTCTCAGTTTGGTGGCATCATTCCCACCCTGAAAAGAAGAATGGATGAAACCACTTCCGAAGGTATGAAACGTTATTACATGCAGTTTATCGGCAGCAAACCCTGTCCTGATTGCGGTGGCAAAAAACTGCGAAAAGAAAGTCTGGCTGTGAAAATCAAAGGAAAATCCATCGATGAAATAACCGGAATGACGATTTCACAGGCTATCGATTTTTTTGGCAATCTGCAATTGGAAGGCAACGACCAAGTTATCGCCGAAGAAGTGCTGAAAGAGATCGACAATCGGTTATCGTTTTTGGTCAATGTCGGCTTGCATTATCTCAATCTGGATCGTCAGGCTCCCACGCTTTCCGGCGGTGAATCCCAGCGCATCCGGCTTGCCAGTCAGATCGGCAGCAGTCTGGTGGGAGTAATGTACATTTTAGATGAACCCAGCATCGGCTTGCATCAGCGCGATAACCGCAAACTGATCAATATGTTACTGCATTTGCGTGATCTGGGAAATACGGTGATCGTGGTGGAACACGACGAAGAAATGATCCGCAGTGCCGATCAAATAGTGGATTTTGGTCCGAACGCCGGTGTTTACGGCGGCGAAATAGTTTATCAGGGTGATCTGAACGGTATTATGACTGCCGAGAAATCGCTTACCGGCAAATATCTTTCCGGGAAATTGAAAATAGAAATTCCCTCTTCGCGGCAAAAACCGGATTTCCGATTTGTAACGATCCGGGGAGCTTCCCAAAACAATTTGAAAAACATCGACGTACAGATTCCGGTCGGTCTTTTTACCTGCGTTACCGGTGTTTCCGGCTCGGGAAAAAGTTCGCTCATCAATCAGATTCTCTTCCCTGCTGCCAGCAAAACCTTGAACCGTTCCAATCTGAGAAGTGGGAAACATCTGGCGATCGAAGGATTGGAATACTTCGATAAAGTTATCGACATCGATCAACAGCCCATCGGCAGAACTCCGCGTTCCAATCCGGCAACTTACATCAAACTATTCGATTCCATCCGCGACCTTTTTTCTCAGCTCCCGGCTTCCAAAATGCGCGGGTATAAACCCGGCAGATTTTCATTCAATACCAAGGGCGGTCGTTGCGAAACCTGCGGTGGTGCCGGTGTAATCGAAATCGAGATGCACTTTCTGCCGAATATCTTCGTAACCTGCGAGACCTGTAAAGGATTGCGTTACAACAAAGAAACTCTCTCGGTAAAATTCAAAGGGCTGAGCATTTCCGACGTGCTGAATCTGGATGTGCAGGAAGCGATGCAGGTTTTTGAAAATGTTCCGCAAATCTATAAAAAACTCCTCACGCTGCACGAAGTCGGACTGGATTACATCAAATTGGGACAATCTTCCACCACCCTTTCCGGTGGCGAAGCGCAACGCATAAAACTATCCCGCGAACTCAGCAAAACCAGCACCGGCAAAACGCTTTATATTTTGGATGAACCGACCACCGGACTGCATTTCGACGACATAAAAAAATTATTGAAAGTATTACAGAAGCTGGCTGTCATGGGCAATACGATCGTCGTGATCGAACATAATCTGGATGTGATAAAATGTGCCGATTATGTGATCGATCTGGGACCGGAAGGCGGTGACGAAGGAGGCAGAATCGTTGCTACCGGCACACCGGAAGAAGTGGCTGCCAATCCCCAATCTTATACCGGCATGTTTTTGAAGAAGATATTGCAGTAATTTCTTTAATAATAATGAGTTGACGGGATAATTGGGAAGTTGATTTTTGTTCTTAAATTTATTCAAAGGAAAAAATATGAATAAAAAAATCAAAATATATTCTCCAACAGGCTGAATTGATATGAAAAAGACTTTAGAACAACAAATTCTAGCACTTTCCCAAAAACAAAAATTCATTCCGGCAGATTACGAATTATTTTACGAATTCCGCACCGCTTTGAACGAAGGAAAGGTTCGAGCAGCAGAAAAAGTAAATGGAAATTGGCAAACAAATGATTGGGTAAAACAAGGCATTCTGGCTGGATTCCGCATGGGAAAAATCGTGAAGATGGGACAATTCCTGGATAAAGACACTTATCCGCAGCAAGACATTAGTACGCATGCAAATGTTCGTCTCGTGCCCGGTGGTTCGGCAGTGCGGGAAGGCGCTTACATTGCTCCCGGAGTAATTATGATGCCGCCCATGTACGTGAACGTGGGAGCTTACGTGGATGAAGGCACGATGATCGATTCTCATGCTTTAGTGGGCACATGCGCTCAGATCGGAAAACATGTGCATCTCAGTGCTGCCTCGCAGATCGGTGGAGTTTTGGAGCCTATCGGTGCCAATCCGGTTATCATCGAGGATAATGTTTTTATCGGTGGAAATTGCGGAATTTACGAAGGCGTGATCGTGCAGGAAAAAGCTATCATTGCTGCTGGAGTTATCATCACGGCTGGCACACCTGTTTTCGATGCTGTTCATAACCGATATTTGGATAAAGAACCAGGCAAACCGGTGGTAATTCCTGCCAAAGCAGTTGTTGTTTCGGGAACACGTCCGCTCAAATCCAATCCGGATTTCTCAGTTTATTGCCCGATTATTATTAAATACCGGGACGATAAAAGTTCGGTTTCCGTCACGCTGGAAAGTGATTTGCGATGAGTTCACTGCCATTTGCTGCACATTTACAGAATATTGAAATTTCTGTAATTCGGCAAATTATGAGTATAGCTCCACCCGATGCCATCAACCTGGGATTGGGTGAAATACGCCTTCCGTTACCGGCTTGTTTGAAAAATATCGCTCAAAAAATAATTTCGGAAGAAAACTTATTTTATACTCCCAACGCCGGACTTCCCGAACTTCGGCAAGTAATCGCCCAATATTACCATCTCGATTCCGGCGATGCTGTCTGCGTGACGGTGGGAGCAGAAGAAGCTATCTTCGCTGCCCTTTTTGCCTATCTGAATCCGGGAGACGAAGTAGTTTTAGCCGATCCGTCCTTTCTTGCTTATAAAACCATTATCCAGATGCTGAAAGCCAAACCGGTTTTCTTCGATCTCGCTGCCGAAAATGACTTTCGCTTTTCACAAATTTCCTTTGAAACAGCCATCACTTCCCAAACAAAGATCGTGCTTTTAAATAATCCGATCAATCCCACCGGAACCTGCTATAATAACGAAGATTTGGCTTTTATAGCCGACTTTTGCCGAGGTAAAAATATCCTGCTGATCGTGGATGAAGTTTACCGGGAATTGTTCATCGGAAAGCCTTTACCATCCATCCTGGAATTTACCTCAAATGCACTTGTCATCAGCAGTTTATCCAAATCGCATTGCCTGTCCGGTTATCGGTTGGGCTGGCTGGCTTCTCACAATCCCAAGCTGCTCGAACCGATCATCAAAGTACATCAATATCTTTGTACTTGCACCTCTACCCTTTCCCAGAAAATAGCGATTACTGCCTTTTCGGAAGAAGGTAAGAAAGCTGTACAATCCATCAAAAAATATTTGGACACAAATCGAAATTTGGCTCTTTTGCTACTCGACAGAAAAAAAATAATGCCAAATCAAGCGCATCCCTATATTTTTATTAGTGTGGAAGATGACGTGAAAACAGTTGAAAAGTTGTTGAAACAAAAGGTGATTGCAATACCTGGTTCTGCTTTTGGACGGAACGGAAAGAATTGGATCAGGATCAATTACGGTGTGGA
>DAISYT010000117.1:0-6674 GCA_036825175.1 Candidatus Cloacimonadota bacterium | reverse complement strand
TGTTACTTCCGGTTTCGGAAAGCAGCACCAGTTTTGTTCTGAAACCGAGTTTTTCTTTGGAACGAATGAATTGATTCAGATCATTCGCGGCAAGATCGGGAGCGATAATCAAATACTGTCCGGTAGTCGAAGAACGGGATTGTTCCGGTTCTGCCCCCAGAATATTTTCGGCAGCGATTTTATCGAAAACTGCCGAAGGTCTTTCTTTCGTTAACGAATTGGTATTAATTCTTTCATCGAGCGTAAAATTCATATCGATATCTTTTAAAATTCTGATCTTTTTCAAAGCGGGATTGTATTGTACAGCTGCCACGGCAACCTGAGAAAATCGGTAGGAACGCATAATGTTGGGTTCACTTATCTTTACTACTTGTTCGGGAAGCCATTTATTTTGCGTATAATACGAAACCGAAACAGGAATATCATCTTCGGTACCAACACTGATAATATCGTGATCGAGAGCGATTTCATCGTAATCATATTGTATATTTTGCAAGACAAAGTTACCTGTGGCAGGTAAAGAAATTAATTTAGTGAATACAGGTAATTTCGCTTCTCCCGGGTTGCCGGTATTGACGCAATCTTCCAAATGAATTTCAGATTTTGTACCACGTCCGCTTTCGATCCCGCGCAGGTTATCCAATATAAAGTCACCGGATAATTCGAGATCGGTTTTACCGGTCGAGAGATTAACATTCACAGAAAAAAGAGGAAAAAAGAGACCGATAATCATTAAAACAATACTCAATTTTTTCATTCAACATTCCTTCCTACTAAATTTTTATATTACACTAACTATGCAAATTATATACCAAAGAATAAAAGGAATAGAATGAAGCAAGAAATTTAATTTTTTAGGAACGGAACTTATTTTAATTTTCTATCGATGTGGAATCGATACAACAAAATGAGGAAGAGTTCATACAGGAAATAATCAAAAGGTAACCGGATGGAATCGTTACTATCTTACTTCAGCAGCAGACACTTCCGCGTATCGATGATTTTTTTATCCGATTTTAGCGAAATGAAATAAATTCCCGACGCCACACTTCTATGGGATTTATCCGTACCATCCCAAACTACAACGTGTGTTCCGGAAGCAAAACTATCTCTGAGCAGTCGTTTTACTTTTTGACCTTTGATATTGTAAATGGCGATTTCAATTTCATCTCTGGTTTCATCATATACCTCGAACGAAATAGTGGTGATCGGATTAAATGGATTGGGATAATTTCTTTTAAATGAAGCGATCGGCGGTTTTCCCGGCAGTGAATTATCATTGTTCACCAACGGATTCGAGTAAGCAGTTACCACATATTCCAGATCGGCGGCTTGAACGTTGTCGCTGCTGCGAACCTGCAAATAATCATAATTATTCGGATTGCGGACAGACAGCTCTCCCCCGTTGTAATCGGTCCATTCCGTCCAGCCGATCATACCGATATTATCGAACCAGGCAAATCCCACACCGCTTTCTCCCGGATTCAGCCGGGCATTCACATTCCAGAAATTTGCTTCCTCAGGAACGGACAGATCGTGGTAAAAGAACTGCCAATCAGTCGTACCGGTTACAGTTGTACCAACATTTTGTGTATCGATCGATTCGCCGGTGCGTAGAGCAAAAAACCTGGCTTCGATCGTGGCTTCTCCCGAATTTTCGGTTTTGATGTAACCGTGCAAAGTGAAGCCTTCATCCTCGAATCTTCTCAGATTATTTTCCAAATCTGTGATAATGTGTGAAGAAGAAGTATGATTACGCTGTAAACAAAGCGATCTGGAACCGCTATAAAAATTCTCTTCATCATACCATTCATAATTACTGTTCAAATTCCATTCTGAACTGCCTTCATCCTCGAAATTACCATTCCAAACCATTTCCCGTCCGTAACGAACCTGATAATTTCCACCCGGAGATATCCAATTTAATTCCGACAAATAACCGACATCCGGAATCGGCAAAGGTGCGGAAACGTAATAAATATCGTTCTGATTCAGATCGAGCTGTTCCTGGAAGGTATTTGTAAACGAATCCATAGCGAGTGTATCGATGATGACGGTGGCGGTAACATTCTGATAATCGATATTAAGATAAGTATTCAATTCGCGTGATTTCATCGCCAGATATTCCAATGTATGCAGTCCCAGTTCACCCTCCGCTCTTTTAGGAATGAAATTGTCGATAAATACAGGCGTGATCGAATATTCGTAAAATCCGTCTTCAGCGATTTTAGTATTGAGAATCATGGAGGGAAAAGTTTCGGAATAAGAAAGATCAAAAATGAAATTACCCAGCGAATGAGCGATCAATTTGCCATTGTAAATTTCCAATCCCTGAATAATATGAGGATGATGACAAACAACGATATCCGCTCCCTGATCGATGAAATGGTGCCGGATTTCGCTATCCCACATGTGGGGAATATCAGATCTGGGAGTAAAATCTTCATCTTCTTCAAAATCTCTTTCTGCCCAACCGGGATAAAGCTGAGTGAAATCATAATTGGCGCCGGGAGCGGTGGAATATTCACTGCCACTGTGCGGTTGCACCACGATCAGATCGGCGACATCGCTCACGTCGGCAATTTGTTCGGAAACATAATACGGCGTCATGTAAGCAAAACCGGATTTATTGAGTCCAGCCTGCAAATATGGCTGAGAATTATTGTACTGTCCGGTGCGGTCACAATTGAACAGGAAAGCCAGATTAACTCCCGATTTGTTGATGAAAACCGGTTGATAAGCTTCGTAGGCATTCATGCCGGCTCCACCGTGAAGAATATTCATTTCATCGAGCAAATCTATCGTCTCCGTCAGCCCGGCATCCAGATAATCTCCCACGTGATTATTAGCTAACGAAACCAGGTCGATTTCGGCATGGCTAATCCCGACCAGGTTATCCGGATCAGCTTTAAAATAGATTTCTTTGGTGGGATGATGAGCGGTAGCGTTTGTAAAAACGCATTCCAGATTGGCAGAGGAAATATCCGCTGCTCCGCCAAAATACGGATAAATCGGAGCGATAATCGCTTCCAAGCCGTAATTGGCAATTACACTGCTCATATTACGAGCTAACATAATGTCGCCGACGAAATTAAGTGTTAGCGGAAAGGAAGAAATTCCCTGATCGATGGGCACACTGCAACGAGCAAATCCCCATTTTTCCGATTCGTCTTTCACCCGCAGAAGCACGGTATATTCGTGGTCATCCTCCACTACATAATTGTGTATGGGAGACTCCTCCAAGCTGGAACCTCCATCTCCGAAATCCCAGTAGTAGACAAAGGTATCACTGTCGGGATCGATAATTTCCGCCAAAAATTGAGCGGTGATATTTCGGCTGCCATCTTTTTTCGTGTAGTCGGCTAAAAGCGAATAAGAAATTTCTGCCTGCGGAGCTACCGGCAGATCATCCGTAATATCGACCAGATCGTCAAAATAAACGATCCCGCCGTTCTGATCAGCATCGTTCAAAAAGATAATCTCGGAAATGATCGGCAGCTCTTCGTACCAGGCAAACCAGTCGTCGGCAACAGGAAGCTGAAAAGAATTCCAAACATTGAGGTCACAATTTCCCTGATAGACCGGCACCCATTCTTCGATATCCAGCATTTCATCGCCAAAAAAAGAATAGAATAAGGTATTTTCTCCGTCGGAAAGCCCAATGCCCTGAATGTCGGCTTCATTTTCACAAAAGACATCGATTTGCCAGACGGTATTTTCGGTGAGTTCGAAAGGCTCTATCGCTTCTGATTTCCAGGTATTTCCGTAAATTTTTAATGAAAAATAAGAATAAGGTGAAGAAGTATTATCATGACAAAAGCTGTAATTATCCGGTTCATAATCTTCATTTTCCCAGGAAGAAAACGGGATATTCCCGGTTTCAAAACTTTCGAGAACTATACTTCGTTCTGCTGAAAGCGAGACAAAAAACAGCAATAACCAAAACAAAAAAAATATTAAAACTATATCTTTCATTTCTTTATTCCTTCTTTTTTCCAAAAGCAAGGATGAGGAGTTTATTGGCAAGTAAATAATTTTCAGTCAGAAATACAAAGATTGACAGAAAAAAGCCGCTAATAAACATCAACCAAATGATGAAAATAATCAGATTCTTTGTTAAAAAATATATAGTTTCGAGTCGTCGTGAATGGTTGCGTTTCGACTCCATATTCATGGTAGTCGGAATCATCATTTCCGTGGCGACGCTTACTGTGTCGCTGGCAATTTTCGATGGATACGAAAAGGTGCTGAAAAACACGATTCTCGGCGTCAATTCACATGTTTACGTTTTTCTTTCACACGAAGGCAATCTCGATTCTCTGGATTTAGAAGAGTTACAAAAGCATTTTGCCGAACAGAAGGAAGTTGCCGCCATTTCACCTGTCATTATAACTCAGGTGATGACCGCTGCCAACGGCAGAGTGAAAGGTGCGATCCTCAGAGGCATCGAATGGGAAAATCCCAATTTGCCAACTTCGTATCGTTCACAGGTTTTCGCCGGAAGTTATGAATTGAGCCAGGAAGACGACGTGGTCATCGGTTATAAACTGGCAGCCGAATTGAATCTGAAAATCGGAGACGAACTGCAATTAATCAGTCCGATCAATTCCCAATACACGCCGATGGGCATGAAACCGCATAAGAAAACATTTCACATCGTGGGTTTGTATAAATCCGGCATGCACGAATACGATTCCAAATATGTTTTTGTCTCCCGTCAAACTGCTGCAAATTTCGCTTCCATGCCAGATGAATTCACCATGCTGGAAGTAAAACTAACGCCTGAGAACATCGATCGTGCCGACTATCTGGCTTATAAATGGCAGATGATGCTGGATTACCAATATCAGATCACTTCCTGGATTCATTTCAACGGCAACCTCTTCTCGCTGCTGAATCTGGAAAAATGGGTAATTTATATCATCCTCAGTTTCCTCATCCTGATCGCTTCTTTTAATGTGATCAGTTCGGTGACGACCAGCATTATCGAAAAACGCCGGGAATTGGGCATCTTAAAAGCTTTTGGTGCTTCCAACAGCTTACTGCGAAAAATCTTTATTGGAAAGACGTTTTTCCTCTCATTTTTCGCCGTGACTTGCGGTCAGATATTGGGAGTGCTCATCGCTAAATTTCTCAGTTGGCAAAAATTTTTCGTTTTGAAAGGCGACGTCTATTTTTTAGATAAAATCAATGTTCAATTCAGTCTGTTAGGTTGGCTGATCATCCTGGTCACAGCGCTTACGATCGTTACTCTTTCCGCGCTGTTTCCGCTCAAAAGCATCGCCAGGTTGGAAGTGACTGATATTCTGGGCGGCAGAAATTGAATTCCGGAGAGAAAAAATGAGTTTGTTAAAAGCTTGTAATCTGGTAAAAAGTTATCAGGAATCGGCAGGGAAGCTGCTGGTTCTGAAGGGTGTAAACCTGCAAGTGGAAAGTGGTGATATGTGCGCCATTACCGGAGATTCCGGCAGCGGGAAAAGCACTTTACTTCATCTTTTGGGAATGTTGGACAGCCCCGATTCCGGGGAACTTTATTATTTCGATGAACTGAAAAAAGTTTCGGATAAAAACATCAATACCTTTCGCAATCGGGAGATCGGTTTCGTTTTCCAATTTCATTATCTTCTGGAAGATTTTACCGCCGAAGAGAACGTAGCGATGCCCATGTTTCTGGCTACTCAGAATTTTAATAAAAGTTTGCAGGAAGCCCGTTCGTTACTGCAAATGCTTTCCTTACACGAACGCAGAACGCATTATCCCAATCAACTAAGTGGCGGCGAACAGCAGCGGGTAGCGATGGCACGGGCTTTGATCAACCGACCGAAAATCGTTTTTGCCGACGAACCGACCGGCAACCTGGATGCCAAACACAGTGCCGAATTGATCGATCTGATTGTCGAAATGAACCGCAAAATCGGTCAGACTTTCGTTTTGGTGACGCATAACCGTGACATCGCCGAACAAATGCCTTACCATTATCATTTGCAAGACGGAGTTATCATTAATTCAAAATGAAAAAACGTAAGTGGCTTCTGATCACCGTTTTGATCATCTTTGTCATAAACATCAGCTTTTTCGTGCTGGTGCGTTCTTCCGTTATGAACAACCGCGTGCAGGAACTCGTAGCCAAATATGTAAAACAGAATTTACAGGCAGAGATCGATTTCGGCAATTTTTCCTTCAATGATAAACAACTGAAAATAAGCAAGTTAACCCTTGCTCAAAATGAAACTTATTCTTTGCAGGTAGATCAAATCTACGTGGAATACAACCTGCTTCAATTGCTTTTTTCCAAATTCAAAGACCTTCATTCCATCAAATATATCAAAATATATGAACCAGAACTTTCTCTGCGCCTTCGTCCTACGGAAAGCAAAGTAAAAAAGGCATTAAAAATCCCCGATCTGTCACTTTACTTTCAGAATCTGGAATTATTCGATGGAAAACTTGAGATAGAATATTGCTCCGACGCTTTCTCCGTAAAAAAGAAGTTCCGAAATTTAAATCTGACCGTGCGCAACACAAAAAAGACCGCGATAGAATTGAATGCCAGAGGCAGTAAGCAGGATACTATTTTCGCCAAAGTCGTCTTTAAAACAGGTGAGTTAATTAAATCCACAGTCGATATTTCCGCTCTGGAACTCGATTCGCTGGCAATTTCCGGTATTCAGCCT
>DAISYT010000116.1:0-6675 GCA_036825175.1 Candidatus Cloacimonadota bacterium | reverse complement strand
CGACTTCAGAAAAATCAATAAATGCTTTCTACCCATTTAAATCTAAAAAGAGCCATTTTTATTCTCTTCTCGCCGACACCAAATCAGCTTTTTCTTCTGCAAGTCATATTTCTCAAATTCTGTATCTTCTATAATAGAAATAACTGTCGCTTTCCATATTGGGTTGTTTATGCCCAAGCGGTGTTCTTTTTTCAAACAGTTGAAAGTTACATTTCGTTGCAAGACGACAGGAAGGAACGTTCGCACAATCGATAGTCACGATGAGATATTTCAGATCGGATACCTGGAAACACCAATCAACTAAAGCATCTATTGCTGCTTTGGTGTAGCCGCGTCTTTGATATTTTCCCGACATGAAATAAGCAACTTCCACTTCGTTTAGCGTCTCTTCCATCCCCATGCCAACCATTCCGATCATTTCATCTGAATGGGGCAGGGCAATGACGTATCTTTTATTTTGATAAACATCGGTGGAATCTTTTTGAGTTTGCATCCAATCAATGAAGTTATAGTAGTCTTGAGGTGAGTGGAAATTTTCTGCCCAATCAGGCATAAACCTTATAATGTTTTTTTCTCTGACGATGCGAAAAAGATTCTCTGCATCTTTTCGTTCAAAATCACGAATGATTATTTCGTTTGTTTTTATTTTCATAATTCTCCTTTTTTTAAGTCGAAAACCAACCAGCTTTTTCCTAACTTGCTGTCAAATAATTTGTTGTGAAAGGCAGCAGGAGAGTCGAATCGCCGGGCGATTTAGATTTCCGGCTTTTATTCACTACAGGCTTGTAACTGCGGGAGTACTTTTTTACTGCTTCAAAGTTTGCGGTTGCTGAGGGCTGGTAACGGTTTATTTTCATTTTATTTATCCTTTTTGCAAAATGTTGTTGACGCAAATTAAAGTCGGCGCAAAAAACAAACCATTAAAATAGTGGAGAAGAAAAATGCATTTCAAACGAGTTTTTTTGGTTTTTTTTCTGTTGGCAGTCTGTCTGCTTGCCGCACAAAATTTTGAAGGATTTGAGACTGGTAATTTTTTAGAGTATAAATGGCAATTTTCCGGCGATATGAATTGGGATACAACATTTTATTCACCTTACGAAGGCGTTTATTGTGCTCAATCCGGTGAAATTACAGCCTCACAATATTCCAGAATAAGCATAACCATGGAAACGGTGGAAACGGGGAATATAAGTTTTTACTGGAAAGTTGATAGTGAAGAAAATGCTGATTTTTTTATCTTTTATTTGGATGGAGAAGAACAAAGCTCGATCAGCGGACAACTTGATTGGCAATTGGTTACCGTTAATATCGAGCCGGGCACCCATACCTTCCGCTGGTCTTATGAAAAAGACGAAGAAACAAATGTCGGGCAGGATGCCGGCTGGCTGGACAGCATCACCTTTCCCGTAACAACGACGGGGGATATCGATCTGGCGCTAAAATATATACAGGGTTCATCCACGGTTTATCAGGGTTTTTCCAGCGTTTATAATGTACGGGTGAAAAATTATGGAACGACTACCCAGGATAATTTTGTTCTCAGTTTATACCGTCAGGGTGGCACTTTGCTCGATCAGCTTACGGTCACCGATCCGCTGGAAACGGAAGAAGAAAAAGTCTATCATCTGGTTTGGATCGTGCCCAACGATGAACCGGCTGCTAATACTTATGTTTATGCGGAACTTACTTTAACCGGGGATGAACATCCGGAAAACAATATTACTAGTTCCATAAATGTAACAATCTATGATTTTGGTTTGGTTCCGGTTCAGGTGGGAGATGGGGATGATGAAACCAATTGGTATCCGTTTAAATTTCACATGAATGCCAGCTTGGCAGAAACGATCTATCGTGCTAATGCCATCGGTGAAACAGGTACGATTAATGCCATCGGTTATGACTATGTTTTTGTGGAAGATATCGAAGACGCCCCGGTGCAGGTTTATATGGGAACTACAAGTATGACCAGTCTGACTAATAATTGGATATCCGGCAGTTCGTTAACTTTGGTGTATGAAGGCACCTTGAATTTCTACAGCGGAACCAATCATATCATCATTCCGTTGGATACTCCCGTTGTTTATAATGGAAGTAATCTTTGCATCCTCACACATCACCAATATATGGACGATACGTTCAATAACAACAATAAATTTATCGAAACAACGAATACCACTTACTATGATTGCACCCGCGCTGTCGGTTCTACCGGAAGTCTTAATGCTACGAGTCCAACCGGAGGATATATATTCAGCAGATATCCCAATCTGACCATTTATTTTGCCAATGATTACGGAACATTGGAAGGAAATGTTTATGACAGCGCAGGAAACTCGCTTCCCGGAACAGAAATTTCCGTTGGTTTTAATACTATGACAAATGGTAGTGGTTTTTATCAATTTGGCAATTTAACGGCTGGAAACTATACGGTTACTGCTACTAAAGCCGGTTATCAGGAAGCTTCTATACAAGCTTCGGTAAATATTGATCAAACTACGATTGTCGATTTTAATCTTACCGGTTTACCCACGGTTGAAATTACGGGCAATGTTACCGGTAGTGAGTTTCCGACCACCGGTATGGTGAATGCTGTGGTTTCTTTGCTTGGCACGGCGGATTATCAGTGTCAAACAGATAACAACGGTGATTTTGTTTTTCCGGAAGTGTATGGAAATGCCAATTATACGCTGAATATTTCTCATTCCGGGTATCAGAACTTTATTACTCAGTTACAGGTAGGAACTGAAGATATCGATTTAGGTACTCTGCTGATGAGTGAATTAGCCTTACCGCCCACAAATGTTGTGGCAACCCAGGATTCCACCGGTTCGGAATTGACGCTTACCTGGACTGCTCCCGAAGCAATCGATCGGGAATTTGAAACCTGCACGATTTATCGTTTTCTGGAAGCAAATAACGGGTCTCCCAGTATTTGGGATGTATTGGAGGTTGCTTATACCGATACAATCTATATCGATCCGGAATGGAACACACTTTACACGGAAACATTTCAGTATGCCGTAGAAGCAAATTATACGAACGGCATCGTTTCCGAAGCTACCCTTTCCAATGCGGTGGAAAGAATCATGGTAGGTAATGACCAACCTCAGCCTCTTCCCAAAAATCAAATCAGAAGCATTTATCCCAATCCGTTTAATCCTTCCACGACGATTTCATTTAAAATAAACAATGACCAGAACGAACAGGTCAGGATCGTGGTTTACAACTTAAAGGGGCAAAAAGTAAGGCAGCTTGTGAATGATCGGCTGTCTGCCGGTGTGCATTCCATTACCTGGAACGGCAGAGATGAAAATGATTCGGCAGTCGCTTCGGGATTATATCTGATCAAAATGAATACCGACAGCCAAAAAACAGATGTGAAGAAGTGTCTGTTGCTAAAATAATTATAAAACTTCGTGGAAAAATAAGTTCAGCCTTCTGTCCAACGGAAGGCTGAATGCTTTTGGATGAATTTATTCTTTTCCAAACATACCCAATACGAACGATTTTATCCGCTGGCTGGGAAAACTCTGAAAGATTCAACTCTGAAAAATTAATCATTTGACATTCCACCTTGCCCCGCAATTCTTTGCGAAGATAAAAATAGAGGAAATTCTATGAAGAAAAGGAAATTTGATTACGGTCCTTATTTATATTTGCTGCCTGCATTTATCATAATTTTTGTCTTCCGGCTGATCCCGATCGTGTTGTCGTTCATTGTCAGCTTTTTCGAGTGGACGGTTACCGGCGCCGGCGCCTTTATCGGATTGGAAAATTATGCGATCATGATAAAAGACCACGAATTCTGGCAATCGCTCTTAAATACTTTCTATTTGGTAATTTTCGTGGTACCGGTCAGCCTGTTTTTGTCGCTGTTATTTGCGGTACTGCTGAACAGCATCAAGGCTTTGAAAAGCTTCTTCCGTTCGGTATATTTTGTTCCCACGGTTACTTCGCTGGTTGCCATTTCCATTGTTTGGAAGATCATTTTCAATCAGCAGACCGGGTTGGCTAATTTTGCTTTGGAAAAGATCGGACTCGAACCTTTGGGCTGGCTGGCGGAAAGCCGGGGAATATTTCAGTTAATATTTGCCAATTTCGGCATCGATCTTCCTTCCTGGGCGGGCGGACCGTCGTTGGCTCTGTTTTCCATAATTATTATGACCATTTGGAAGGGATTGGGTTACAATACCATCATTTATCTGGCAGGTCTGCAAAGCATTCCCATCAGCTATTATGAAGCTGCCGATATCGACGGCGCCGGCAAGATCAAACAATTTTTCAAACTGACCTGGCATCTGATTTCTCCCACCACTTTTTATGTATTGATGATGACCACGATCACCACTTTCCAGGTTTTCTCGCAGATTTACCTGATGACCGGACCACCCGTGGGCGGACCTTTGGGTACTACGAAGGTAATCGTTTACTTCCTGTTCGATAAAGGATTCGGAGAGAGCAATAACCTTAGTTATGCCAGCGCTATCGCTTTGGTTTTGTTCGTGATAATTCTCAGCCTGACGCTGTTACAGAAACGACTGGAAAAAAAGGTTCATTATTAGGAGGACAGCATGAACGCAGGCAAAATTATCACTTATTTTTTATTGATCTTGTGCGGGTTGGTAATGGTTATTCCTTTTTTTTGGATGCTGACGACTTCTGTGAAATCGCAATTGGAAGTGAATAAAGGCAATGTCGGTTTTTCTCCCGTCGAGGAATATGATGTTTACCGGGAAGACGGGAAAGAATATTATATCACTGTCGTCAAAGAGGTGGGTGACAGCTCTTACGTACATCTTTTCAATGAAGAGATGAAGATGATCCGTTCTTATGCCAAAGTGGCAAACCAAAATATCCATCATGAAAAGAAGTTTAAATTGCATTGGGAGAATTTTTCCAATGCTTTTGTAAAAGTGCCCTTCGGTCGTTATTTTTTGAACACGATTTTCGTGTCGTGCAGTGTTGTTTTGGGTGTAATGATCACCGGATCGCTGGCGGCGTATGCTTTTGCCACGATGAAATTTAAAGGTCAGAATTTTCTTTTCTACCTGTTCATCAGCATGATGATGGTACCGCAACCGGTTTATTTGATCCCGTCTTACGTGCTGCTCAATCATCTGGGCTGGGTCGATACTTATTATGCGCTTATCATACCCTGGATCGCCAACATTTTCACCATATTCCTGTTACGTCAGCAATTCAAAACCATTCCGCGTGATTTATTCGATGCGGCGGAGATCGATGGTTGCGGTCGCTTCCGAATTCTCTGGAAAATCGTACTTCCGCTCTCCAAATCGGTTATTTCCACGGCTGCTATCTTTGGCTTCATCGGCAGTTGGAACAGCTTCATGTGGCCCCTTATCATGACGGATAGTCCAAAATTGCGCGTGCTTCAGGTGGGATTGAGTTATTTCTCACAAGAAGCTTCCACTCAGACTTCGCTGTTGATGGCTGCTTCCACTTTCAGTATTTTACCTTTAGTGGTGCTCTTCCTGATCGCTCAGAAACAGATCATCGCCAGCTTTGCCTCCAGCGGATTGAAAGAATAAAATTTTAAAAAAAAAAGTGAATAGAAGGAGGAAAAATGAGAAAAATCTTCATAGCTTTGTTGGGGGGAATGATTCTGTTTTCTTTAACCGGCTGTTTCCAAACTCATCGCCTTATTCAGGTAAATAAAGATGGTTCCGGTACCATCACCGAAACTGTGTTGATTGCCACCAGTTTGGGTGGAGCAATGGGCGGCAATTTCAACTATTATGATCAGGGAGAATTGCAGAAAGATGCCATCAAATACGGGCAGGACGTGAAATATGTTTCCAGCCAGGAAAAGGAAAAAGCTGATCTGAAAGGATACGAAGTGATTTATTCTTTCTCTGATATTTCTCAGGTAAAAATTCCTTCCGATCCTACCGAAGAAATGATGTCCATGGGAGAAAAATCCGAAGCGGATGATTACATCTCTTTCAATTTTAAGAAGGGGAAAACTTCCGAAATTACCGTTATTTTCCCGCCGGAAGAAGAGGATGAAGAATTCGATGCAGAGGAAGATGAACCGGAAGAAAAGCTGACGCCGGAGGAGCAGGAAGAAGCGATCGATCAAATCAAACAGATTTATCAGAACATGGAAATTTCCACTAAAATCCGGGTGGAAGGCAAGATCGCCGATACCGACGCCGACTTTGTTCAGGACAATGAAGTTACTTTGGAAGAGATTATCTTTTCACGCATCCTGGAAGATGAAAAATCGTTGGAAATGATGACAAAACTCGACTCGATGGAAGACGATGCACTCGAACAAAATATTCGTACATTTCCCGGCGTGAAAATGGAACAAAAAGATAAAATTACGATCAAATTCAAATAAAGTGCAATTTATCGTTCGGTGGTAGAGACGGGTTTGAAACCCGTCTCTACCACCGAATTTTTTTAACTGAAAACTTACACGAAAAACCACGCAATCACTGCATAACCGATAATTCTCAGCGAATAAACGATCAAAGAAAATTTGAGGAAATTCTCCCGGAAAATCCCGGCGGCAATAGTAAGCGGATCGCCCAGAAAGGGCGTCCAGGAAAGCAATAAACTCCAGGAACCGTACTTGGAAATATATCTTAGCGCTCGCCGTCGGTTTTTGCTTTTCTCCAGTTTAGGAATGAGAGGCTTTCCCACCCAATA
>DAISYT010000115.1:398-6690 GCA_036825175.1 Candidatus Cloacimonadota bacterium | reverse complement strand
ACAAAAATTTTCTCATCGTTCTCCTCCCATGAGATATTTATTTTAAGCGTTTTTCATAATTCATAAGTTACTGTAAACAAGTTAAATATAGCCAAGGTAATTATCATTAATACCTCCTGAATATTTCATCGTCATTCTGAGCTTTACCAGCCGAAGCTTGGGCGAAGGCTGGTTTCTTTCATTCGCCTTGATGAAGAATGACCCAACCTGGAAAAGACTTAATGACAGAATTTTCCCGATGAAGCAGGGATTCGCAATGACTGCTATTCATGTTTCGTCGAAACTATTGCATGAGTTCCTCAACCTGACGTTTTGTTGAAATTACACTCTATTTTTCTACTTATTATGCAGAACTCATTAGCCTTCTTTGAAGGCAATTTTAGTCCGAATTTACTGCCCAAAAATTCGCAAAAATTCGCAAATTATCGGGGATCAGATCGGTATTTTCCATTTCATTTGCATAAAATTTCCGTTCTTCCGGGTGCTGTGAAAGATGATTTTACAGCATTTTATTGCCGTCGTCCCACATCATTTCAGGATGAAATTGCATTCCCCAAACCGGTCTGTTTCTCAATTGAAAAGCCTGAATTGCCAAATTATTATTGGAAGCGATAACCTCGCATCGATCTTGCAAATTGCACACTTCGTCGTAACGCGATTCCAAAAAAATGGGCTGAGAAACATTGTTAAAAAGCGGATTGCTTACGATCTGCATTTTCTTCCAGCCGAATTCCGGTTGCGGACTGCGCTGGCAAGCCTGATTTCCGGAAATTGCTTTTGCCAGTATTTGATGTCCGTGGCAGATTCCTAAAATCGGTTTTTCCATCTTCAGGAATGCTTCTGTCACCGAGATGATTTTCGCATCCCATTCGCTTCCCAAAGCTGCCGAAAGTTCCGATCCCGTGATCAGCAGATGAGAAAACTGCCTCAAATCAGGAATTCTTTCCTTCAAGGTAAGAACCTGAAATTCCTTTCCGAAAGTGATCCGTAAAGCAATATTCTGTGTGAAATTATCACGCGCTTTTGCGTCGATAATTGTATTGTAGATCAGTATCATAAAATATTAGCGGTGAAAATTATTATTATCATTTTATTTGAAATAAATACCAAGTCCCAAGCCAAATGACAGGTCTGATACTTCATTATCGCCATTTCCATCACTGCCGTATTTACCAAGTCCAAATTCATAAATGCAATCCGCATCGAGGTAAACATGGGTTGTGATCGGATGCAGGTAACCTACACCAAACTCCAGATAATTTGCCGAGATGGTTCTGACTCCATCGTCTGAAGAGGTGGTGAGAAATGCTCCGCCGCCATAAAACTTTTTATAATGATATAATCCGCCAATCCCAAATCCCATCGTGGTCTTCGGGTTTTGCCAGCTGTCGGAATTGGCATTTACGTATTGAATATAACCTAAAACCTCGACGTTATCCAAAATGAAATAACCTCCGTGCGGCGCAAAAGTGAAAGTATTCTTAGCATCCGCATCAGCGCTTTCTTTAAAACTGTCAAAACCGATAGTACCCCCGATATTCTTTGTCCCCTTTTCAAAAGCAAAAACAGAAACTGCCAACATCATACAAATTGCCAGAATAATGATTTTTTTCATGCTTCCTTCCCCCAAATTTTTTTCTGGAAACTTTTTTTCAGAAAATCTTTTGCGTCAAGAAGATTGGCTGAACCAATCAAACATTCCTTCATTTTTTACCACTCATCCGTAAAATTGAACCGTTTATCGGTAAAAGATGGAATTTTTTTTCGGAAAGAACATAGATTTGAACAGAAATTTGGAGGTGAGAAAAAAATGAAAAAAGTGTTAATAATTCTTTTGGGAATCTGCTCGCTATTGTTAGCGGATACCATCGATGAAACCATCATCAAAGCTGATCAAACTGCCTCAACCGGCAATTTGAAGGAAGCTGTTCAGTTAATAGAAAATGCACTCAAAGAAAATCCTGATTCAGCCGATCTTTTGGCAAAATACGGATTTTATCTCAGTCAACTGGCTGGACAAGCGAGTATGATGGAAGCCGGAATGCTTTCCGAAAAAGCATTCCAACAATTCGACAAAGCTTTGGCATTGCATCCGGGACATCTGAATGCCACTTTAAATCGGGGAATTTTAGCGGTGCAAGTTCCCAAATTCATGGGAAAATTAAAGCAGGGCATCAAAGATTTGGAATCGATCCGCTCTCAATATGGCAGCAATCCCGCTCTTTATGCTACTTCCACCTATTATCTGGGAATCGGTTATCAAAAAAACGAAGAGAACCAGAAAGCTGCCGAGTCTTTCAATTTTATCATTCTTTATGCGAAAGATTCACAGTTTTATGAAGATGCCAGAGAGCGATATGAAGAATTGGCAGGTGAAAAAAAGGAGGATACGCAAACCGATCATTTAGAATTGGGAATGAAGTATCTGGAAGAAAATCAGTTGCAACCGGCTGTGGAACATTTGCGGCTGGCAGCCAAACAGCAGCCGGAAAATCTGGAATTATACATGTATTATGCCCAGGCTTTAGGCGGATTGGCAAACCAGGGATATGACGATTCCATCAGCGAAGACGTAACGAACCTGGCGGCACTGGCGCATGAAGTTCACGAGGTGCTTTCTCATTGTGTGGAACTGGCTCCGCAAGACGAAGAAATCCGCTTTCTGCGCGGCTCGGTCGCCGTGGGGCTTCCTTTCTTTGTGAACAGCCTGGAGACCGGCATTCAGGATTTGGAATTTCTCTCTCAAAACGCGGAATCGGCGGAAATCAGATCGAAAGCCGATTATCTCTTGCAGCAGGCAAACGACCGAAAAAAAGTCTATGAATTGGCTGAACTGGGTTATCTGGCAGAAAGTGATGAAGAAAAAAAACAGCTTCTCGATCAGTTCATTTCCACTCAATCTCCGATTGAACAGAAAGAGCCGGCAGGAGAGCATTTAACAGTGGAATTGACTATCGGCTACCGCGATCAGATTGCGCCGCAGACCGCTGTCTGGCTCGAAGATGAAGCAGGAAATTATCTGGCAACGCTGTATATTTCCGGTTTTGCCGCCTGCATCAAAGAAAAGCAGGTTCATCTTCCTGGTTGGGCGGAGAGTTCGCAATTTCAAAATATCGAATTAGTTACCGGCGCCAGCATAGATTGTGGAAAACATACTTTTTACTGGGATTTTACGGATGTTTCGGGCAAGAAATTTAACGGTAAAAATTTTGTGCTGAAAACCGAAATTTGCCACTGGCCTCATGTGCAATATACTCAACAAGCGCTTCCTATCGATCTTTCCCGGAAAACCAGGTTCCATTCTAAGGGCGATAATTATCTGCTCCCGCAAATATCTGCCAGCTTCATGAGCGATAAATAGTTTGACTTCCCGCACTAATTTTTCGAGAAGGTGAACATGAAAATAAAACAAAACATCAAAGATGCCCTGAACTGGAAGAATATTCGGCTGAATCTGCTGATCTGCGCGGGCATCACGATTTTACTTACGTTTATTTCCTGGCAACAGGCGCAGAGTCATTTCCTCAAAATTCTATTTGTTACTTTCATTTATGCCAATTCCATTGGTTTTTCCATCTATTTTTTTATGATAATCATCGATTTTGAGATGAAAAACAGATGGCTGAAGCATTTATCTTCTTTGTTGCAAATCTGCGTGGGAACGGCATTAGGTGTGATTTTAGCCAATCTCGTCTTTTTGGTGATTTACGGCAGTGAAGCTTTGCAGATCAATTTTACCAGCCTGGGATATCTGCTTTTTTCCGGTATTTTTTTTGCCACCGTGGCAATTTCGATTTTCTATTTCTTTCATCTGTCGGAAGAGCGTAAGTATAGACAATTGCAGGAGGAGGAAAAGAAAACCAAAGCCGAGTTGCGCGCGCTGGTCGCTCAGATCAATCCGCATTTCCTGTTCAATACATTAAATTCCATTTCTTCCCTCATTCATCTCGATCCCGATCAGGCAGATGAAATGATTCAAAAACTTTCCGACGTTTTTCGCTATTCGTTGCAGAGCGGTAAGAAGAAACTCGTAACGATCAGAGAAGAAATGCAGGTTGTACGAAACTACCTGGAAATAGAAAAATTACGTTTTTCGGAAAGATTGAATTACTCTTTTCAGATCGATGAGAAATGCCTGAATTTTGCTATTCCGCCACTCATTTTGCAAACTCTGGTGGAAAACAGCGTGAAACACGGAATTTCGCCCAAAATCGAAGGTGGAGAAGTGATGATTTCCATCCAAAATCAAAGTGGGATGATCGAAATTAAAATTGAAGATAATGGCGTAGGAATGCTTTCGGAACAGGAAGGCTTCGGTTTGGATGCCGTAAAAAATATATTGAAATTGCAATTTGCAAATTCCCGATTTGCATTAAAAAATGAAAACGGAGTGAAAATAAAAATATTAATTCCGAAATGGGAAATCACGAATGAAATTTAGCGCAATTATCATCGAAGATGAAAATCTGGCTCGCCAACGACTGCAACTGCTTTTGCAGAAACATGCCGATTTAATCGAAATTATCGGTGAGGCAGCCAACGGAGAGGAAGGTTTACGTCTGATTGAAACCGTTCATCCCGACCTGATTTTTCTGGATATTCAGATGCCCGGACTGACCGGATTTGAAATGCTGCAGAAGCTGCCGGAACTTCCTCTGGTCATTTTTACCACAGCTTACGATGAATACGCATTGCAGGCTTTTGATACCAATGCTATCGATTACCTTTTGAAGCCAATCTCGCCGGAAAGGCTGGAAAAAGCTCTTCATAAATTGCAGCAGATTGTCGGCAGGAAAGATGAGATCAGCGCCGAATTACGGGCTTTTATCGATAATTTTAACCCATCGAAAAACGATTATATCAAAGTGAAAACCGGCATCGTGACTAAGCTGATCAAACCGGCAGAAATTTATTTTCTGCATTCGGAAGATAAATATACCTTCCTGCATACGAAGGAGCAAAAGTTTATTTTGAATGAATCACTGAACAAACTGGAAAAAATGCTTCCCAAGAATTTCAGAAGAATTCACCGCTCAACACTGATCAATCTGGATCAGGTGAGGGAAATCGTACAACTTTCCGGCAATAAAAGTATTGTAATAATGCGCGATAAAGCTGCAACCGAACTGCCGGTAAGCAGAAGATTGAAGGAAATGCTGTAATCGCTATAAATTGCAATCCAATAACAATCCCAAATGATCCGAAGGATAGAGTCCGTTTTCATCTGGTTCTTTGCCGATGATTTCGATAGATTTGATCCGATCTTTCATTAGATTATTTACCCAGCAATAATCGATACGCATAGAGGGATCGATGGGTTTGTGAGTAAATCCGTTTTCATCGGGATGCTGCATTTTCCAAACATCGGTGTAGCCCGCCAAAGCAAGTTTTTGCATGTTTTTATTTTGAGGTTCGGCATTCAGATCGCCCACCAATAAACACGGGCAGGATGCAAATCGATTCAGATATTCGATGGCTTCGTTTACATTCGTTGCGAGGCAGGATTCTTCGTATGAAAAGTGCGTATTGAAAATAAAGAAATTCGCGTTTTGTTTTTGCAAAAGTGTATATTGCGTAATCCGTTTGTTCGGATCGGGTGAATCCGGGAGAAGTGCGTGGAATAAACCGCCGGTTTCAGTTATTGGCAAAACCGAAATGATAGAAACGCCTTCCCACCAGATTGGAAACCGATAATACATTGCCGGTTGATTGATAATCCGGGCATTTTGATACAATCCTGTATTCTGTAAATCCATCAGGATTTGCTCTGCCATATTCAGGTGAGAATATTGGGTGGATGGATGTTCGGAATTGTAACGAATTTCCTGCAATGCCAGTACATCCGGCTGATGTCTGGCGATTTCTTTAACAATTAATTTTCGGCGAATTTCCCAATGTGAATGGTCATCGTAATTCGCCAGGTTCCAGGTTATGATTTTCATTTAGCTCCTTGTACCTCGGCTTTGCAAGCCGAGATTTTTAACGACGTGCAACGTCGTTGTACATTCTGTAACTTGGCTTTGCAAGCCGAGAAAGTAACGACGTGCAACGTCGTTGTACAATCTGTATCTTGGCTTTGCAAGCCGAGAAAGTAACGACGTACAACGTTGATGTACATTCTGTAACTTGGCTTTGTAAGCCGAGAAAGTAACGATGTGCAACGTCGTTGTACAATCTGTATCTTGGCTTTGTAAGCCGAGAAAGTAATGACGTGCAACGTCGATGTACAATCTGTAACTTGGCTTTGCAAGCCGAGAAAGTAACGACGTACAACGTTGATGTACATTCTGTA
>DAISYT010000115.1:0-298 GCA_036825175.1 Candidatus Cloacimonadota bacterium | reverse complement strand
TAATGACGTGCAACGTCGATGTACAATCTGTAACTTGGCTTTGCAAGCCGAGAAAATAACGACGTGCAACGTCGCTGTACAATCTGTATCTTGGCTTTGTAAGCCGAGAAAGTAACGACGTACAACGTCGTTGTACAATCTGTATCTTGGCTTTGTAAGCCGAGAAAGTAACGACGTACAACGTCGTTGTACAATCTGTATCTTGGCTTTGTAAGCCGAGAAAGTAACGACGTACAACGTCGTTGTACAATCTGTATCTTGGCTTTGTAAGCCGAGAAAGTAACGACGTACAACGTCG
>DAISYT010000114.1:0-6752 GCA_036825175.1 Candidatus Cloacimonadota bacterium | reverse complement strand
TTATTTTTTTGTTCATATTTTACCGTTTTCAGGAAACATTATTCGCTAATTTTTCCTTCTTTCTCAACTTTATAATAATCATCCATATCACCATCACTCCTGCTCCCAACACGAAAACAAAGGGATAGTGAGGGAAGAATTTTGTAAAGAAAGAATTGTGTGAGTAGCGCACCAAATCGGCAGAAAGAGCTGTTTGCTCGAAGAGCTTGGTTTGTTTACGGATTTCGCCCGTGGGTAATACGATGAAGGAATAGCCGGTATTGGCGCAACGATAGATGGATCGGCGGGTTTCTACTGCCCGAAACTTAGCCATCACGGCGTGTTGATAGGTTCCGGCAGACCGATAAAACCAGGCATCGTTAGTGATGTTCACAATGAAATCCACTCCGTGTTCAGCCATTTTGGTGGTGAGTGGCTCGAAAGCAATCTCGAAGCAGATCAATGGGGAATAGGTGTATTCATCCACCCGGTAAAATTCCTGTTTGGTTCCGTATTCCCAATTTGCCTGTCCCAGATGGACATTCCAAAGAAAGGGAAATAGCTTGAGCAACGGAAGGCGTTCTCCAAAAGGAACCAGAACATTTTTCACGTAATACGGATCGACCTTCCCATCCTTGCCGAAACGGGTGGCAGCATTATAAAATTCGTAATTATTAGGATGAGATTTCCCCACAAATCTGTAATGCGGCATTCCCAAAAAAATATCGGTATCCAGTTCATTCGCCAGATTTTGTACTAAACGGCGGTAAGTGCGATTCGTAAGAGTATAAACCGGTAACGCCGATTCGGGCCAGATCAGTAAATCAGGATGATCTGCGGAAATTTTTCGGGAAAGCTTCTCGTACAATTCTACCGTGGTGTCGAGGTAAGTCGGTTCCCATTTCAGCTTTTGCGGAATGCTGGCTTGCACCATGGCAATTTTGGTATCGGTTTCGATCAGATCGATCGTTTTCAGACGGATGAAACCAAATCCTGCCCAAAGAATGATGATTCCGCAAAGCAGCAAAGAATTTCTGGCGAAATCGGCTTTTGCCTTCCAAATAAGGAAGTTTACAATTATAATCAAAATCGAAAGCAGGTAGATGCCGCCGAGTTCAGCCGGTTGGATGAAAGGCAGATAATCTGCCAGCGAGTAGCCTATATTGAACCACGGAAAGCGGAATTCACCGAAATTTTGCAGATATTCAAACGACATCCAAAAACAGATGAAAATCAGCAATCTGATTTTGGGAAAATGGCGCCAGGCTTTCCCGATCAACAGGAATACGATAAAAAAATACAGACTGAAGATCAGCAGCAAACCGGCGAAACCACCCCACGTAACCAGCGTGATCCAATGCAGGGAAACGATGGTGTAAGTAACGGCAAAAAGAATGGCTGCTTTCAGAATTTGGCGGTTGGAATGCGGCTGATTGAAAAAGGTAAAAAGTGGAATAAATCCGAAGAAAACGAGGAATCCCAGATGGATCGGTAAACGGCTGACGCCGAGTAAAAATCCCGCTAAAACGGGTTGATACCAGGTTTTTACTGCCTCATTGAATTTCATATTGGATTTTTCCAATCAACACTTTTTGAGGTGATTGCACAACGCAAAAACCGTTTTGCAGAATAAAACTATCCCATTTTTCCAACGATTGGCAGAAATGAGCAGCAGATTTTTCAGATTCCAAAAAATACGGTTGAAGCAAAAACCACTGTCCGTTCTGAAACTGGAAATAGCCATTCCGGCTGAACAAAAATTGTCCCAAACTATCGAAGACCAGAGTCTGATCATTAGTTCTGTCGTTCACGACCAGGTTATTGCCGCTCAGAATCAGGTTGGAAGGAGTTTTCAGTTGAAAGTTGCCGAACCGGTAGTATTCCTGTTGTCCGTAAAGCGAAGTTGCCACAATTTCCCGGCTTCGATTATCGTAGATGTAAAAAGTCTCATCGAGAGCGATGTCGAAGAGCAGCGGTTCGTCGAAGTTATTCAGCGAAAATTGAGCGATGAATCCGCCTTGCGTATCGAATTTTTTGATCTTTCTGGCAAAGCTGTCCAAAGCCAGCAGACTGCCGTCCGGTGCCAGAGCAATGTCGGAAAGATTATTGAAATTAGTCTGTCCGGTTCCCATGCCGCCGATGGAATTTATTTTAATTCCGTTCTGAAAAATATGGATGAGATTGGAATCTTTCTGCCAGACAAAAGTAGTCTTTTGCGATGAAGAATACAGGCATTTTTGCGGAATAAACGATAAAGGAATTTCCCGAATCGTGACAAATCCTGCCGGCACATAATTGCTTTGTGAAACAACATTCGAGCAGCCGGAAAACAGCAATAAAAGAAGCGGTAGGATAAATTTTGCCAATTTCATGATTTTACTCGGCAAATTTGATGTCTTTCAATTTCCCCTGGATCGTGTTGCGTCCCTGCCAAACATTGAATTCAAGCGAGTAAGCGATGTCGACGAGCGAACCTTTTTTCAGGAAGGGCAGGAAGTCTCCCAGATTGAATCCGATGAGATCGAGCGTACAACCGTCTTTCATCACTTTCAATTTGAGGTGATTTTTCCCCACATTATATGGGAAACCGACGATCATAACACGTTCCGTGTAAAAGTTTGGTCGCAAATTACCAGGACCGAAGGGAGCGAATTTGTTCATCCACTCCAGAAGATTATCGTTGATCTCGTACAGTTCCAATTTGGATTCGATGCGCAGCGGTGGTACAAGCTGATCGGGAGTGATGTGATCGGAAACGTAATGAGCAAGTTTGATTTCCAGTTGATCGACGTATTCCATCATCACGGAAAGCCCGGCAGCATATTTATGACCGCCGAAATTTTCCAAATATCCTTCCACAGATTGCAAAGCTTCAAAAAGATCGAAGCCGGCGATACTGCGTCCGGAACCGCTGCCCAAGCCATCTTTGAACGAAATCATTATGGTGGGTTTATAATATTTTTCCACCAGTTTGGAAGCCACGATCCCGATCACGCCGGGATGCCAGCCGTCGGAAGAAACCACGATCAACGAGGTTTCATCCATGTTTTTATATTTTTTCTCGATAATATCACAGGCTTCCTGGAAAGTGTGCTGATCGATCTGTTGACGCAGGGAATTTTCCCGTTCGATGATCTGAGCCAGCTCTTCGCTTTCTTCTTCGTCTACCGAGACCATCAATTCCACTGCACGCATGGCACTTCCCATTCTGCCGGCAGCATTGATGCGGGGTGCCAGACCAAACACGATGTCGCTGGAATTCAATTCTTTGTTGGAAAGCCCGGAAATGTTGATCAGAGCTTTCAAACCGATATTGTATTTTTCGATGAGTCGTTTCAATCCGATACTGGCAAAAATCCGATTTTCACCAACCAGCGGCACGATGTCTGCGATGGTTCCCAAAGCGACGAGATCGACGTATTTATCGATCAGATCGGAGGTATCGAGATTCATTTTTTGATACACCGCTACCAGTAATTTGTAAGCCACACCCACGCCGGCGAGGTCTTTGAAGGGATAATTACTTTCCTCCATTTTGGGATTGATTATGGCAAAAGCTTTCGGCAGAATTTCTTTGGGATTATGGTGATCGGTAACGATGATATCGATGCCGCAATCGTTGATCTGTTCCACTTCTTCGATGGCGTTGATGCCGCAATCCACGCTGATGATGAGTTTGGCGCCGTTCTCTTTGATCTGATCCACTCCGCTCAGCGACAATCCGTAACCGTCGATCATGCGATGAGGAATGTAATAATCGACGATAGCACCGATTTTTCTGAGTCCCAGATATAGCATGGAAGTGGAGGTGGTGCCATCCACATCGTAATCGCCGTAAATCGTTATCAGTTCTTTATTTGTGATAGCTGAAATGATTCTGTTAACAGCGATTTCCATATCGCGAAAAATATAGGGATCGTGCACCTGTTCCATGCTGGGATAGAAGAAGTTATGAATTTCACCGAGATCGGTTAATTCTTTACGGACAAGCATTTCCGCAATCATTTCGGGGCATTTGATAGCTTCCAGAATTTTCTTCTTATGAATGATCTGATCTTCAGTTAAAGGCTCAGAAATCTGCCACCTTTTCTGCATTTTATTTATCCTTTTTTCTTTTTTTATTAAAATTTAAGGTGTCAAAGAAGATGATAAGCCGAATTCTGTAAACCGCCTAATAAGCAGTTTAATGTCTATTTCTCTAAACCGGATATCACTATTCCCGAATGGGATCGTCGTGCGACCGGTTTCAGCTGCCTACCCGAAAGCAATTGAGTCGGGTCAACTCGTGCTTTCCTATTTGGCATTGCACCGGATAAGGCTTTCCGAGCATTCCGGTTCACACCGGAATCTGGTGGTCTCTTACACCACCGTTTCACCTTTACCCAGCACCTACTTTGAAGTTCTCGCAGTGATGATTTTCAAAGTAGGTGCTGGGTAGTTTGTTTCTGTGGAGCTGGCTTCCCGTCACCGGGACTTCCCGTTAGGAAGTATCCTACCCTGTGGTGTTCGGACTTTCCTCCCCGCTCCTGTTTTGAAATCTATAAATTCCAAAACAGGAGCGGGACAGACATTTTATCTTCTTTGACACTTATGTTTTTTATTCAATAGGCTTTGCCACCAACATACGACCACAGCTTTCGCAGCTCACCACATTTTCACCTTTGTTGATCTCGATAATCTGTTGCGGTCTGATGAGATAATGACAACCGCTGCACGTTTTGTTTTCCTCAAAAACTACGGCTTTGCGGTTCTTGCTTTTGATTAATGCGGCGTATCTTTTCACCATCACTTGCGGCAGATCTTTTGCCATTTCATTGCGGTGTTCGCGAATAACAGCAATCTCTTTTTCTACTTCCACAATCTTCATTTTCAGTTTGTCTTCGTTGGCAGAAAGTTCTTCCTGAGCTTTATCCTGAACTCGTTTTCTGGCTTCGATCTGGCTGCGTAAATTCGCTTCTGCTTCCATTAATTCTATGATATCGTCGTCGATGAGTGTATTTAAGTTTTCCAAATGGCTGACTTCGCTGTTCAAAGCTTTGTATTCTTTGTTGGTCTGAATGGTAAGAAGTTGATTTTTGTATTTGTCGATCTTCTCTTTATTGCTCTTAATTTCGAGTTCCTTCATCCTCTGCGTTTTCAGATTTTCTTCCAACTTCATTTTGGACTCTTCCAATTGAGCGTTTGCCGATTCCAGATTATTTTTCAGGCTGTTCAGCTCCTGAGGAAGAGATTGCATCAATCCTTCTTTTTCACCGATCGCATCGTCGCATTTTTGCATTTCGATCAAAATTTCTAACTTCTTATTCATTACTTCTCCCCACGTCTCTATATATAAAAAAAAGCATTTACCAAGGGGCAAATGCTTTTCTTAAAAGTATAAAAAATAAAATTCTATATCAATAATTTTTGCTTTCCGCACTACTATATTCCTTCTTTATTAATTTTTTTACAAAAAATTTATCTCACACAAATCTGTCAACCTCATTAATCACCAGCTCATTATTTATCAGGGTGAAAGAAATTTTGCCTCTTTCCTCTTTAACCACACTGGAATGGTTTAGAATACGGAACAGAACTTCCGGATAAGTTTTTTTGATTACGCTAATTTTAAATCTTTTGGGTGGAGCTTTCAGAATGTTATCAACTTCTTCCAGATATTGATTTTCCAGTTCGTGTAATTGGCGGTTATAAGTATCTGCCAAGCCAGGATCGGCTTTGATTTTTTTGGTAGGATTGGTGAGCGCATCCAGCTTTGACTGCACTCTTTTCAGCTGCTCTTTGGTAAAGGTGGAAAGAGCGATTTCGATTTCCGTACGGGTTGGTTTTTCTTCACCCACCTTGAAAAGAGTAATGGAATTGGAACTCTGCAGCAAACCTCCGCTGAGAACGCTGTTTTCATCTCCCCAAATTCCTTCGTTGGCACTGATCAGGCAATTTTTTACTTCGTTATGAAATTTGATCTGTCCCTTGCTGACAAGGCGGGAATTTTCCGCATTATCCAGAGTAATATCGCCTTCGGCAAAAATGCCGTAATCCAGGCAATCTTCGATATCGCCGTAAATCATCAGATCGCCTTTGATCTCCAGATTGGAATTAATCACCATGCCATTCACCACCAGATCGCCGAATAATTCCAGATTCACTTCTTCCAGATTTTCATTAATATAAAAATCAGATTTGATCTGAATATGGTTTGAACCGTCGATGTAAGGGTAGCCGGAAGTGAGTGCGATCAACGTGTTGGATTCCTCGTCGAACTTGATATTTTTGCCGATATAGTCGTAAATACTCGGTTCGTCTTTACTAAATTTGTTGATGTCATTACCGAAAATATCTTTTCCTGCCTGGCTGGAAAGCGCTACGGAAACTTCTGCCAAAGCTTCTCCTTTTTTGATCGAGATGTACTGTGCCATGTCGAAAACGCTGAAAGAATCATTCGGATTGAAACACTTTGCCCGATTGAAAAGCAGACTTATTTCCGGTTTGGAATTGGGATCGGTTCCCAAAGCGATCAGAAATGGCTTATCGATCTCTTTGGCGATATTGTGCTGCTGATTATAGTTGATGGCGCTGGCATAACCGTGAGTAATATTGGCTTGTTTCAGTAGTTTAAGAATATCATTTTCATCGATGAACCCGGGACTTTCCTTGAAAGTAAGATAGGCGGCAAGGTTATTTTCCGCAATCGTTAAGATAACGTTTTCCGCATTGTTATGGTAAGTTTTTCCGGGATTCATCTGCTTAATCATTCCGCTTTTTTATGAATAAAATCG
>DAISYT010000113.1:0-6828 GCA_036825175.1 Candidatus Cloacimonadota bacterium | reverse complement strand
CTTTTTTTTGATCGCAGGCTTTTCTCAGGTAAAACAGCGACGAAAAAAAATCCCGGCTTTCCGGTTTGATAGCGTAATCGAGATTCTTATCGGAGTCAAGATAGCTGATGCGGTGAGCCAAGAGTTTGGAGCGATCATAGTTGATAAGCCGGTCTTCCTGATAATCCTTCTGATCGATGATTTTACGATAAATTTGGGGCAGATAATTTTCTGAATAAAGCGAGATATAATCGTTGTTCATGCTGGCTGCGATGCTGGCGATCCTGGTGGCATCTGCCTGAACCGTGATGCGTGAATCGAGATCGGTGATCAACACTTTCACGACCGGTAAACCCAGATAGCGGATGGAAAGCTCCATTTTTTCGGCAAAGATCAGGCTTGCCACGCACAACCAAATAAAGAGAAAGCTAAATTTCTTCATCGAAAGGTTCGAGGAGTTTCATCTTGGCATATTGGATACGATGATTCTTGATCTGAGTGATGGTAAATTCCACTTTATCTTCGTAAATAAAACTCTCGTTCGCTTTGGGCACCTTATTGAAATAATCGAAGATAAAATCTGCCAGATTATCGTATTCATCGTTGTCGATATTGAGTTGGAATTCGTCGTTCAGTTCGGCGATGGCATACATACCGCTCACCAGCCACTCATTATCGGAAACCTGTTCGAGCATGGGTTTTTCCTTGTCGTATTCATCCACAATCTCACCCACCAATTCTTCCAGGATATCTTCCAATGTAATCAACCCGGAGGTGCCGCCATATTCGTCCACAACGATGGCGATTTGAATTTTGCTGCTTTTAAATTGATTTAACAGGTTTTGAATTTTCGTGTTTTCCGTAACGATAACAGGCGGTCGCAGGAGAGCATTGAGATTACTTTTATTAGCGTTTAGGATCATATCTTTCGCGTAAATCACGCCGATGATATTTCGATATTTTTTTTATAAACAGGAATTTTGGAATGTCCGGAATCGATAATGAGTTGCTGAACTGCCAACAATCCTTCCGCCGCATCCACCGCCGTAATATCCACCCGCGGGATCATAATTTCCCGGGCGATGGTGGAAGAGAATCGTAAAATACTGGAGAGGATTTTTTTCTCTTTTTCTTCCAGCGAGTCCTGCGTAGCTTTTGATTTGATCAGGTTTTTAAATTCTTCCGGAGTGATATGCTGAGAGACCTCTGTTTTATTACGATTAGAAAAAACGATGCTGAGGAAGCCCAGAATTTTAATGATGGGCCAGAGAATGTATTTCAGAATTTCCAGAAATAAAGAGGCAAAGCCGGCGTATTTTTCGGGAGAGGCAAAAGCGATCAGCTTCGGTGTGATTTCTCCGAAAATTAACAGAAGGATCGTCATGATAGCGATTTCTATCGCCAGAACAGCCGATTGCGATAAACCGATGACGTCTTTATTGGCAAGGTTGATGGCGATCCAGGCGGCGGTAGAAGAAGCTGCCACATTCACTATGGTATTTCCCAGTAAAATTATTATGAGCAGCTCGTGGGGTTTATCGATGAGCCTGCGGATGCGATGAGATTTCTTTGATTTGAACTTCTCGATTTTCTTTAACTGAATTTTTGATAACGAAAAAAAGGCTGTTTCGGAACCGGAAAAAAAAGCCGAAAGCAACAAAAATCCTATGATTGCCAGATATGAAAAACTATCTTCCACTTCTACTAAATCTTCTCCTTCAATAAATTTATATACTTGATCTCTTTATTTTTCATGATGATTTGCTGTTCTGCCGAAAGGTGATCATAATCCAGCAAATGCAATAATCCGTGCAAAAAAAGCACGGATAATTCTTCCATCAAAGATCTGTTTTCTTTTTGTTCAGCGGCGACATTTGTGTCAATTATAATATCGCCCAGGAACGGCACACCGGGAATTTCTGCTTTGAAGGAAAGTACATCGGTCAGTTCGTCCTTTCCCCGATATCTGGCGTTCAACTTTTTGATCTGTCCGTCGTTGGAAAGCCGTAAACTCAAAAAAGAACGAGTGGAAAGATTTTCTTCGGAGACAACGATCTGCAAAATGGTATTGAACGTTTCGTTGGTCAGATCGAGTTCTGCCTGATTATCGATTTCCACGAAACTATTCGGGGTATTCAAGTCTTTTCCTGTAAACACCCATCAGAATGGGCAGCATGTATTTCTTTATGGTGTCGAGTTCCCGCAGAGTAAGCGGCGCTTCGTCCAGTTGTCCTTCGTTGATCAGATTTTTGATCGTGTTATCCAGAACGTCGGTAATGGCTTCTTTGGTAAATTCGTTCAGTGATTTGGTAGTGGATTCCACAATATCTGCGATCATCACGATGGCAGCTTCTTTGGTCTGCGCTTTTGGCCCATCGTAATAAAATTCCTTCGGATCGATGTCGAGATGTGCTTCATGAGCTTTACTGAGGAAATATTTTATCTGACTGGTGCCGTGGTGCTGTTCCAGAATCTCGATCACCGGTTTGGGAAGTCTGTTCTTCTTTGCCATTGCCACGCCGTTTACCAGGTGTCTTTTGATCAGTTTCGCACTTTCATTTGCCATCATTTTATCGTGCAATTCTTCGGCGTTGGGATTATTCTCGATGAAGAATTGAGGATTTTCCAGCTTTCCGATGTCGTGATAATAACTTCCCACTCTTGCCAGAAGATGATTGGCTCCTACTGCTTCGGCAGCGCTTTCCGCCAGATTTCCCACGATAAGGGAATGATGATAAGTGCCGGGAATCAGCTTCGACATTTTTTTTAATAAAGGACTATCAAAATCTAACAATTCGAGCAGGATTTGTTTGGTTGCCATATTCAATTTTCTTTCCACCAGCGGAGTGATGATGATCAAGCCCGCCACAGAAATGAAGATGGAGATGAAAGACCAGAGAAGATGCCACAGGAAGATGATCAAAGATTCATATCTGATGAGCGAGAATGCAATATTCACCAGCAGGAAGGAAAGGGTGAGATAAAGTCCAAGTGGATAGTATTCTACCCGCTTCTTCATGCTTTTTATCGCCAGAATACCTCCCAAGGTGGTGAGGCAGAGGATGAGCGGATTCAGCATACTCCAGTTTAAAAAGAGTGAAACGAAGATCAGGTTTATGAAACTGAACGTGATTCCGACATGCGGCGAAAAAATTATAGCGATCAGCAACACCGATAAGCTGAACGGGATGATGAGCGATGGAATTTGCAGGTAACTGTTCACGATAATCGTGAAAATTATGGAGATGAGAATACTGATCAGCAGGACAATCAACCGCGGAACAGTATTTAAGTTGGGTGGAAAAAATAGTCGAAGCAGAAAAACGAAACAAAGAATTATCAGGGCGGAAAAGATGAATACACCCAAAGAAGAAATGAGCAGTTCGATGGTATTTTTGGAAGAATGATGTTCCTGCTGTGCGCGCATCATCGATTCCAATTTCAGCAATTCTATCGAGGTTACCTTCTGGTTTTTACCGATAATTTCTTCATTTTTCTGAACTTTACCGATGGTGAGTGGTACTTTTTCTCTGACTTTTTGTTTTTCCAGTTCTGTCATTTCGTTATCGACGACGATATTCTCTATCAGGATGATGTTCGCAATTTCCTGAACAACCTGTTTTTCGATAGCGGAAGTAGCTTTAGCGATCAATCTGTGTTTTGCTTCATCCAGAGAGAAGAGTCTTCCTAAATCATATTCTGTAATTCGGTTAACTTTTGCGAGCTTGATTTTTTGTTGATTGTAATTTTCCGGATATATTCCGATCGTAAAAATCGTTGTAAGTTCTTCGGTCAGAAGATTATAAATATACAGCCGCCGCTGATTATTCATCAAATAAGATATTGAGGTTGGAGCAAGGGCATAACCGTTTTGCAGCAGTTTGTTTTTGATATCTGTGGAGTCGTTGGTGGTGGAAAGTGTAAAATGCTGAAAGATAAAATCGAGATTTTTCTGAGCATTGAATTTTAGATTTTCGGAGACCTTGTAGACCGGAATAACTTTGGCAGCAGCTGTTTCCTGCTCTGCTTTCAAAGTTTCTTCACTTTTATATACGTAGAAATCGAAAGGAGCGATGATATCTTTTTCCGCAATCTCTCCCAGTTTCAGATCGTATTCCACCGAATAGAAACGGTAGGGATTAACAAAAAAGTATAAGACAGCTATAATAAAAGCTGTTGCTGCGGTTAATAGAACTTTGGTTTTTTCCACGAGGAATTTTTTTCAAAAAAAGCCTCTCAACGGCAAGAAGAGAGGCTTCTTTTATTAAATGTACTTTATCGCGTTAGTCTCTCGGAATAGTGAATACCTGGTTAGGATAGATCAAGTCTGGATCTTTGATCTGGTCTTTATTGGCACGATAAATGATCGGCCATTTAGCGGCGTTGTTATAAACTTCCGGATAGCCGGCGATGCGCCAGAGACATTCACCTTTGTAAACTTTCCATTCATTAGGTAGTCCGCGCGGAATTTTGATAACCTGATCGGGATAGATCAGATTCGGGTCTTTGATGCGGTCGCGGTTAGCACGATAAATAATAGGCCACTTTGAAATGTCGTTGTAAATGAAACTGTAACCGGCGATTTTGGAGAGCCAGTCGCCTTTTACCACGGTATAAGTGTCTTCATAATATTTGGGTTTGGCATTATCGAGTGATTTTTCCAGATTAACAATTCTATTATCCAAATCGGAAAATTCTTTGCGATAATCCGGAACTAAAGATTCATTTGTTTCCCGGTAATTAGCGTATTCATTGATCAATTCACGAACCGATTTCTTGGCTTTCCAGAGTTCATCATCCGAAAGCTTTTCCCAATTACCGATTCTTTGGTTGAATTCTTCCAATCTGGTAAGCACAACGGGAACATCATCTTTCGATACATTCAGCATTGCCAGAATGGAATCATAAACTTCCTGGTATTCGGAATCGATAGCTACTTCTTCCTGCTTTAATTCATCGTATCTGGCAGCACATTGTTCTTTCTGAGCAATGGCATCGGCTTTGCGCTGTTGCAGATTTGCCAGTTCTGTTTCCAAATCATCCCAATAAGCTAAGCGTTCTTTTTTATTCAGCTTTTTATAATCGGTTTCACTCAGATAAACTACTTTAGCGCTGAGAATAGCCGGAACGACGAGTAATGTCACTAACAAAAATACAAGATATTTTTTCATGTTTTCCTCCCTTAGTTCCTGGCTTCAAGTTCTTTTTTGTATACTTTCAGATCGTCGAGTTCTGCTTGTTTGGCAGCATTCTGGGTTTCTAATTCCTGGGTAATGGTGCACTGATTGGTAGCAGCTTCTTCGGCAGCTATCGCTTCTTGTTCGGCAGTATCCAATTGATCTTTCGTTACTGGTGGTGGTGGTGGTGTACAAGCCGTAAGCAAGACAGATGCCAAGATAATAACTCCCAACAACAACTTCAAAATATTCTTCATAATATCTCCTTATAAAAGAATTTTCTCTAACTACTGTTACACTTCTTTGCTTTGCCGATATTATTTGTCAAGCACAAACTATTTTTAATAATTTTTTCACATATTCTGTTTAGCGAACTCAAGAGTGATAAATCTTTCATTTGACATTTTTACTGATATTTTTGTACAAACAAAATCGAATGAAGAAAAAAGGAGGCAGAAATGAAGCATAAAGAACGATACACCGTGAAGACAAACAAAGAAAAAGTGCTGATTTATACCGACGATATCGAAGAAGCGCTGAAAATTAAAGATGAAAATAAGCAGGAAGGAGCTTACATCGATGATCGAAAAAGTAAGGACAAACATAAGCAGACTTTTTTCCGTTAATAATTCGGATGCAGATGGTAAATCCATTGCTTAATGATTTAGTCTGAATTCTCTAAGATTCCTATCGAAAATTATTCTTGACAGCTTTTTTTAACTTAGCAGTAGTGTCCCACGTGAGGACAACAAGTGGAGGGGCAAATGGAAGAAGCTGTTATAATCGAAAAATTCAAGTATCTGGGATTAACCGATGCCGCAGGGAAAATCTATCTGTATTTACTACATCAAAGCAATTCTACCGCTTCCGAAATTTCCCGTGATCTGGCAATTTCACGTCCCAAAACTTACGAATATCTTTCCCGGCTGGTCGATAAGGGATTATGTACGGAAATTTTGGGGAAAGTAAAAAAGTATGCCGCGGTTAATCCGAAAACAGCTTTTACTAAAATCCAGGATCAGGTGACGGCAGAATATGAAAATACGTCTTCAGTAATCGATAAATTATCAGAATATCTTCTTCCCATCTTCCTTAAACCTAATGAGCACAGCGATCCCATGGATTATATTCAGGTGATTCGTGAACGTAACAGTATCATAGATAAATTTGAAACTTTGGAAAAATCAGCCCAGAACGAAATACTTTCTCTGGTGAAACTTCCTTTCGTGATGGATATGAAAAGTACTCTCAATCCCGTGGAATTTGATGTTTTAAAAGGAAATGTTACGTTCAAAACGATTTATAACCGGGAAGATGTGCAGCATCCTCAACTGATGAAAGCGATTAGAAAATTTGCTGAAGCCGGAGAAGATGTTCGTATCACCAATCAATTCCCTATTCCTTTTAAAATGTATATTTTCGACAATAAAACCGTTATGTTTACTTTGGAAGATTTAACCGCAACCGGTTCCAAACTGACTGCTCTCATTATCGAGCATCTGGATTTAGTGAAAGGCTTAAAAAACGTGTTCGATCTTTATTGGATAAATTCGTCTTCGTTATCCGCATATTTGGCGGAAAACAAAATGGAATAGAAAAAATCTCGAACCGAGAATAATAAGGAGAAAAAATTATGAAAAAGCTTGGAGTATTTTTGTTTGTGATTCTTGTT
>DAISYT010000112.1:0-6860 GCA_036825175.1 Candidatus Cloacimonadota bacterium | reverse complement strand
GAAAGCTGGTAAATATCAATCTACCAGAAAGATGATTCTGATGAAATAACTCAAATGCTGAAACCGCGGTAAGCGGACAGATTTGATACAAATTGCAAGCCCCGACCAAAAGTCGGGGCTTGTTTTTGCTTATTTTGCTTTCTGAAAGTCTTAATCAATTCCGATCAAAATATTCGTCTCCTTTCAAAATCTTGGCAAAATGTGAGATATAACCATCGGTAGTTATTTGCCAGGCTCCGTCACGTCCGGAAATTACCAACTTTTCATCCAGATAATCGAAGGTTTGCAGAGTTTCGGGATGGGGAAAATCAAAACGATTTTGCAGTGAAGTGGAAATGAAAACGTGGGCAGGCATAACTTTTCTGACGAAATCATCACTGCTGGCAGTACGGCTGCCGTGATGTCCGGCTTTTAAAACGTCGGATGGCAGAAATTCCGGATATTTTTGCAGAAGATAAGACTCTCCCTCGATCTCCAGATCACCCGTAAATAAAGCAGAAAAATCCGCATAATCCAGCTTTAGCACAATGGAAAGATTGTTGATGTTTGTGTGAGAAAATCCAGCATCAGGATGAATAATTTTAAGTTTTGGCGTTTGTACCGGTAACGTGATCGTATCAGAAATTGTGACGATTCGGCATTTCTCTGCTGCAATAATTTCCGCAAAATCCGACCAGATTTGACGTCCCAGAAATTCGTCGGTTACCACCAGATTCTTTACATCGAGATGAGCGAAGACGCTTTCCAAGCCACCATAATGGTCATTATGCGCATGAGTAATAACCAGCCAGTCGAGTCGGCGCATTCCATTCTTCTGAAAATAAGGCAAAGCTGACCGATCGAAATGACCACCATTATCTTCCGGTGGTCCGGTATCGATCATAAGGCGTTCGCCGTTTGGTGATTCGATCAGACAAAGATCGCCCAAACCGCAGTCGAAGCACGTGATCTTCAGAAGCTGATGATGAGAGCCGGAACGACAAGAAAAGAGGAAGATAATCAGCAATATGGGCAGAATAATTAACTTCTCCTTCCTGAATTTTGCCGAACGGATCAGTGAATAACTTCCCAACAAAATCAGGTAGCAGAGAAGCGCTTGAAGCATGTTGAGCGGAATGAAATCGAAATGTGCCGGCAACTGTGAAACGGGCAATGTCCAACTATCGAAAATCAGCATAAACAATTGAAAAGCAGCCTGATAGACCGCAATTAAAGAGGGAATCGGCGGCAGGAAAATGATCAGCAAAGCCAATGGTAAAATTGCTCCAATCAAAGGAATGCCCAACAGATTGCCGAGAATTCCATTCAAGCCGAATTGCTGAAAATGAAACATCGTGATTGGAGCCAGAAATACGTTCAAAATAAGAGACGAAAGCATCAGGATTAGGCAGTAATTGGCGGTTTTCTTGAAGAGAGACTGAAGTGCGATTTCATCCTTTTTGAACTGAATAAAACGAAAATGAGGTAATAAATTCAGGAGAACAAATACTGCTGTGAAGGACATCTGAAAACCGGCAGAATATAATTGTTCCGGCTGTAAAACCGTAATGATAAGAAAGCTGGCAAAAAGAAGATTGTTCGTATTCGTCTTACGTTGGAAAATCTGGGACAGCAGAAACAGCGAAATCATCAAAACGGCACGGAATACCGACGGCGACCAGTTGCAGATGGCGCCATAGACCAGCAGGGAAAGAATCGTAACTGAACGGGCAAGATTACGGTGTGGAATAAAGGTGGTGAAAATGAAAAGAACGACCAGAGAAATGATGCCGACATGCAGACCGCTTACCGCCAGCAAGTGGCTCAATCCCGCCCGATTCAGGACTGATCTGAGGTGGTCGATATCCTGTTTTTCACCGATCGTGATCGCCTTCACAAATCCGGCATGACGTGAAAATCTCTGCTCTATGCGGGTTCGCAGAAAACGTCGTAAAGAAACGATCTGTTTCTGAGGAAACTTACCGCGGTTGGCTATTTTAAGGATCGGAGCCTGAGCATATCCACGAGCAAAAATCCGACGGGAAGAAAGGTATTCTTCATAATCGAACGAACCGGGATTGCTGCTCTTACGGATTTGCTGCAAGAGCCCAATCGTGCTGATCTCATCACCGTATTGCAAACTGTCCTGAAATGTGGAAAATAGAACCTTCCCACTTACTTTCCGTTCAGCGATGGAAGTAAGCTGCAATTCAAATCCATACTTACCGTCACGAGCTGAAACGTCGGAAACGATAATACCGGTGATCGGTTGCATCAGACGATGATTTCTTTTGATGATACCGGCTATATGGTTATTGGGTAGAAGGTTACCGCATTCGGAACGTAACATTCCCAATATGATGATAGCCATTAACAATGCGGGAAATCGCCACTTTTGTATGCCGAGAAAAACGATTAACAAACAGAAAAATGCTGCCAGAACAGAAACAGATACAGAAAAATACTTTCCCGCGATTAAACCGAGAGTCCAAAATAATGCCGGCAAGACCAGTGGTGCCGGCGATTTGTGGTGTTCCATGCCTTTACTCCGGTCAAAAAAAAAAGAGAGTCCGGTTAATTCAAACTAAATAAGAAGAAAAGAGTCTTAAAAAAAATTAGATCAGCTTTGCAAAATCCTGCAGAGTTTTCAGGTGAGTTTCCCGATTATTTTCCAGAATTTCTGCCAGAGTCGGGTTAGAGATATTCTCGGCAGATTCGATAACTTTTTGCACAATTTTAGCAATGTCTGTAAACGCGATTTTATGTTGTAAAAACAGCTCTATCGCTGCTTCATTGGCTGCGTTCATCGTGGTGGGAAGAATGCCGCCCTCTTTTCCCGTTTTACGGGCAAGAAAGTAGAGCGGATAACGTTTTGCATCGATTTGATCGAACGAAATATTCGGCAAATCCCGGATGGTTGTTTTCAGTAAATTCGATTCGATTCTTTCCGGGTAGGAAAGTGCATACAAAATAGGCAGTTGCATACTGGGAAGGCTCATCTGAGCCAAAATGGAACCATCACGGAATTCTACCAAAGAATGAATGATCGATTGCGGATGAATGACCGCCAGAATCTGCTCGTATTCGACGTCGAAAAGCCAGTGTGCCTCGATCACTTCCAATCCTTTATTCAGCATCGTGGCGGAATCGATGGTAACCTTTGCACCCATATTCCAGGTGGGATGGTTCAGAGTGTCGGCGATCGAAATCTCAGCGAATTTATCGAAAGGTAAATTGCGGAACGGACCGCCGGAAGCTGTGAGGATCAAGTTCCTGATCTGATGGGATGGCGCATTGCCGATAGCCTGAAAAATGGCGCTGTGTTCACTATCCACCGGCAGAATTTTTTTCCCCGATTTTTTTAGCAGTGGTTTGATTAAATGTCCCGCCATCACCAGAGATTCTTTGTTTGCCAAAGCCAGATCGATCCCATTTTGCAGCGTGGTGATGGACGACTGTAATCCGGCGGAACCGGTAATGGCATTTAACACCAGATCGCAATCGATCTCAGATAGTTTATCGATCAGATTTTCCATACCGAAGCTCACGCGGCAGTTCGCCGGAAAATCGGTAATCTGTTTTGCTAATTTGGGATTTGTCAGAACGATTTCCGGAATGGCAAATTCTTCTACCAGCCGAAAAAGTTGATTATAATTATTATGAGAACAGGCAAAGACGATTTGGAATTGATCGGGATGGGCTCGTACCACTTCCACAGTGGAAAGCCCCACCGATCCGGTGAGTCCTAAAACTGCGATTTTTTTCATAAAGAATAACCGAGGGAAATGCGGTGGGAATTTTCCAATTCGGTATCGTTTTCAAAGGCGTAGTTAATCTGCCAGGATTTCAGTCTGAGCGTGAAACCGGTGGTAAAATTGTTCACATCGTATCCCAGCAGCAGATCGACGGCTGGATGCACAGCGAGCGCAAAACCGGTATGGAAATCCATGCTGAGCGGTCCCAAAGCCAAAGTGGAAGCGGTTTCTCTGCTTTCACTGTAAATGTCCGTTCCCAGATAGAAAGTGCCTTGTCGATCGATCACCGGCACGATGAGCTGATAGTTGGCTTCCGCGTCCAGACCGGGATTGACGATTTCATGAGTGCCGTTTCCCCATAAAATCTGGGTAGTAAAGAAATCATGTAATTTCAATCCGAGCAGACCGTTCCGATACTTGAAATAAGTGGAAAGATCGGCTCCGAAACCAAAACCGTCTTCTTCTGCCAGATGACGATAAGCAATTTTGGGAGTGATACCGATAATGTAGTTGCCGAGGTTACGGGCAATTCCGGCATACAATACAAAATCGGAATTATTCACCGATTTGTATTTGTAGGGTCGATTGGTGTTGGAAACAACGCTGTTGGGATCTGCCAGTTTGGTGAGCGGAATATCATCGATGCCGATACGGGTGAAAACCAGAGAAATCTTATTTTCCTTACCAAAAATGGCAGCAGCAGTGTCATATTTTAAAAGTCCCGAATATTCTTCGGCATGCATTAATTCAAAACGATTTTCAGAAATCTCATTCAAAAGGGCAGCATTCCAATAAGCTGCACCAGTTGTATTAAGGTCGGAAACGCCAATATTTCCGAGCGCAAAGTTACGTACACCGGCTCCCATTCGGAAAATCTCACCGGCATATTTCGTAGCAAACAGGTTTACACCAAGCAGCAGAATTAACGCTGCAACGAAGCATTTTCTTAAGTTCATTTTCCTAATCCTGTTTTCTCAGATACCTGTTTTAACAAAGGTACCAACAATTTTTTTTAAAACACCACCGGAAAAGGAAACGGTTAATTTTGCCTCCTTCCCTTTTCCATCTACATTTAAAATCACACCCTGACCAAATTTATCATGCTGAATTTTCTGTCCAATTTTAAAATACTTCTCGTTCTCCAGGATGACTTCCGAAGGCTTTTTTTTATCGGTTTGATAGCGGGGAGCCTGCATTTCATAGTAATTGTATTGCTCCTGTTGAAGCAGGTTTTCATCGATTTCCAGCAGAAAACGGCTGGGAAAAGAAGGCAGTACGGCATCGAAAGTACGTCTGGATTGAGCGTAAGAAAGATGCAGTGTTTTCCTGGCGCGCGTGATGCCTACGTACAAAAGCCGGCGCTCTTCTTCCAGATTTCCGCCCACGTCATAAATGGAGCGGGAATGCGGGATTAATCCGTCTTCCAGTCCGACGATAAAGACATGATCGAATTCCAGACCTTTGGCGTTGTGCATGGTCATCAGTTTTACCGATTCTTCATTTTCGTTCACATTATCGAGATCGGTTTGCAGCGAAATGTTTTGCAGATATTCTTCCAACTTGGGTTCTTCGCCGGTTTCTTCCTGATAGTTTTCACTGAATTCTTCGATGGCAGCGATGAACTCGCGGATGTTTTCCACTCTGGCAATATCTTTGGGATCTTTGCTGTCGTCATAAAGTTCGATCAATTGCAGTTTTTCGATGACTTCCATCGCCAGTTCGGAAATGGAAACCTGTTGCGCCAACTGCCGCCAATGCAGGATCAGATCGACAAATTCGTTCAGTTTCTTTGCTGTATTGGCAGAGAAAGAACCGAAATTTCTGTCTGCCACGGTATCGAATAAATTGGTATTTTCCGCGGCTGCCTGATCTAAAATCTTACCGATGGTTACATTGCCAATGCCACGTGCCGGGAAGTTAATGATCCTTAAAAAACTCTCTGCATCGTCGGGATTTACCAGAATGTGCAGATAAGCCAAAATATCTTTGATTTCCTTGCGTTGATAGAAGTTCACTCCACCCACGATCTGATACTTGATTTTCCGTTGGGTGAAAGCATTCTCAAATACGCGGGATTGAGCATTGGTGCGATAAAGCACTACACAATCGTTTAAACTTATTTTTTTCTGAAGAAATTCGATCAACTGTTCCGCCACAAAATCGGCTTCTTTTTTCTCATTTTCCAGTTTAACCAATTCCGGTTTTTGAGGTGATTCCAGATTTGTCCACAACTCTTTGGCATGACGCTCCGAATTGTGTTTGATCAGACAGTTTGCTGCTGCCAAGAAAGTTTTGGGAGAACGGTAATTTTGTTCCAATTTGATTTTGGTAACGTTTTTATAATCGGTTTCAAAACTGAGGATGTTCCGAATATCGGCGCCGCGCCAACTGTAGATCGCCTGATCGTCATCTCCCACCACACACAAATTCTGATGTTTCTGAGCGATCAGATTGATGATCTTGAATTGTGCATAATTGGTGTCCTGATATTCGTCGATCATCACATATTGAAATTTTTGCTCGTATTTGCGACGGATTTCTTCATTATCGTGCAGCAAAATAGCTGTGTACATCAGCAGATCGTCGAAATCCAGCGCGTTGTTTTTTGCTAAAAAATTCTGATAAGATTCGTAGATTTTAGACACGATATCGGAAAAGAAATTCGCTTCGTTGAAATCGTAAAAATCTTTGGGCTGGATCAATGAATTTTTCTGACGGCTGATAATGCCCCGCACCTTTCCGGGATTGAATTTCTTGGGATCGACATTTAAATCTTTATAGATTTTTTTGTAGATGGATTTTTGATCGCTTTCGTCGTAAATGGAAAAATTGGCAGAAAAAGGCAAAGCTTCCTGTTCGTAACGCAGAATTCGGGTACAAACGGAATGAAAGGTACCGATCCACAAAGAATGCGTGGAAATATGAAAAGTGGATTCCAGCCTGTCCCGCAATTCCCGAGCCGCTTTATTAGTAAAAGTAACCACTAAAATATTCCAGGGATTGATCTTCTGCTCGTTGATGAGATAAGCCGTACGATAGATCACGGAGCGGGTTTTACCACTGCCGGCGCCAGCCAGCACCAATACCGGACCTTCTGTTTGCAGCACAACTCGCTGCTGTTCTTTA
>DAISYT010000111.1:0-6907 GCA_036825175.1 Candidatus Cloacimonadota bacterium | reverse complement strand
AAACATAGTTTTATTGATTTGATATATTTAGGAGTTGCCATGTTTAGCCAAATCCGTAAGCGTAACGGACAGATCGTTGATTTTGACCGCAGCAAGATCACCCGCGCCATATTCAGAGCCGGTGAAGCCAGTGGTGAGTTCGGCAAGGAAATCGCCGACACCTTATCTTTGCGAGTCATCAATCTCGCCCTGCAAATGATCAGTGAAGATCATCCCGAAGTAGAAAAAATCCAGGACATTGTGGAAGAAGTACTGCTGTCTTCTCCGTTCAAAAAATCCACCAAAGCTTATATCATCTATCGTGATCAACATGCCAAAATCCGCGAGATCATTTCCAACGCCGAGATTTCCATGATCGATAAATACCTGGAAAGGCTGGATTGGCAGGTAAAAGAAAACAGCAATATGGCATACTCTCTGCAAGGTTTGAACAATTATATCGCTTCGGAAATCAGTAAGATTTACTGGTTGAATAAAATTTATCCGCCCGAGATCAAAGAGCTGCATCTGAATGGTGATCTGCATCTGCACGATCTGGGCTTGATCTCCGTTTACTGTGTGGGTTGGGATTTGAAAGATTTGCTCCTGATCGGTTTCAAAGGTGCTGTCGGCAAGATCGAAAGCAGTCCTGCCAAGCATTTCCGCAGTGCGTTGGGACAGATCGTAAACTTCTTCTATACTTTACAGGGAGAAGCTGCCGGCGCTCAGGCTTTTTCTAATTTCGACACCCTGCTCGCACCTTTTATTCGGTATGATAATCTCTCGTATCAGGAAGTAAAACAAGCGGTGCAGGAATTTATTTTCAATGTGAACGTTCCCACCCGTGTCGGCTTCCAAACGCCATTTACCAATATCACGATGGATTTGGTCGTGCCTTCCATGTATGCCGATCATCCGGTCATTATCGGCGGAAAAATGCAGGAAGTAACTTATTCCGAATTTCAGGAGGAAATGAACATCCTGAACCAAGCCTTCCTGGAAGTGATGAGCGAAGGCGATGCCAAAGGTCGGGTTTTCACCTTCCCCATTCCCACTTACAATATCACAGCCGATTTCGATTGGGATAATCCCATTCTCGACTACTTGTGGAATGCCACCGCCAAATACGGTATTCCTTATTTTTCCAATTTCGTAAATTCCGATATGAGCCCGGACGACGCCCGCAGTATGTGCTGCCGTTTGCGTCTGGATACCAGAAAACTGGAAGCCCGTGGCGGCGGTTTATTCGGAGCAAATCCGCTTACAGGATCGATTGGAGTCGTTACGATCAACCTGCCCAGAATCGCTTATCTTTCCAAAAATAAATATGAATTTTTACAGCGTTTGGATGAACTGATGACCGCTGCCAGAAACAGTCTGGAAATCAAACGAAAAGTGTTGGAAAAGCTTACTGAAAATAATCTTTATCCCTACACGAAATACTATTTGCGCGATATTCGGGAAAGGTTCGGTCAATATTGGAAGAATCATTTTTCCACCATCGGTTTGATCGGTATGAACGAAGCCAGCCTGAATTTGATCGGAGCCAATATCGCCATGAAAGAAGGTCACGATTTTGCGCTCGAAGTGATGGATTTCATGCGAGACAAACTGATCGAGTATCAGGTGGAAACCGGTAATAATTACAATCTGGAAGCCACTCCTGCCGAAGGTACCACTTATCGCCTGGCAAAAATCGATAAAATGCGATTCCCCGATATCATCGTTGCCAACGAAAAAGATTATAACGGACATAATGCCGAACCATTCTACACCAATTCCACTCAGTTACCGGTAAATTATACCGACGATCTTTTTGAGATGCTCGATCTGCAGGATGAAATTCAAACCAAATATACCGGCGGAACGGTGTTGCATCTCTTTGCCGGTGAACGCATCGGTAATATCGACAGTCTGAAAAATCTGGTAAACAAAATTTGCAATAATTATCGTCTTCCCTATTTCACTTTCTCGCCCACGTTCAGCGTTTGCAAAACGCACGGTTATCTCGATGGTGAGCATTACAAATGTCCCATTTGCAACACTGATTGCGAAGTTTATTCACGCGTGGTGGGCTATCTGCGCCCGGTGCAGCAATGGAACGACGGGAAGAAAGCGGAATTCGACATCAGAAAAACCTTTAAAATGGTGGAATAGTGAAAATCGGCGGATTCCAGAGATTTTCCCTGATCGATTATCCGGGAAAAATTTGTGCGATAATTTTTACTCAGGGCTGTAATTTCCGCTGTCCGTATTGCCATAATCCCGAATTGGTGGAACCAAACCGTTTTCAGGAACCGATCTCATCCGATGAAATCCTGAAATTTCTCCATAAAAGAACAGGCAGACTGGATGCGGTTTCCATTACCGGCGGTGAACCGACGCTGCATTCCGATCTTCCCGATTTTATGAAAGAATGTAAAAAAATGGGATACCTGATCAAATTGGATTCCAACGGTTCCAACCCGGAAATGCTGGAATCTATCATTAGAAGCGGATTAGTAAATTATCTGGCAATGGATATCAAAGCGCCGCTTTACAAATATTCGCAGGTTACCTGTTCACAGGTAGATCAGCAAAAAATCGTGCACAGTATCGATTTGATCGAAAAATCCGGCATCGATTACGAATTTCGCAGCACACTGGTACAGAAGCTTTTAACGACCGACGATGTACTCGATATGGGACAGCTTTTGGGCAATGCCAAACGATATTTATTACAGAAATTCGTTCCTTCCAAGATTCTCTCAGAAGATAAATTTTCTTCTTTTTCGTCTGAAATGCTGAATTTTCTGGCAAAGAAATTAAGTTCTAATTTCTCTGAATTTCACGTCCGTTAACTCTGTTTTCGTTTCAGCCATTTTCCGTAACCCGGTTCGACCAGAATTCCTCGTTCTGCAGCAAAAACAGTTTCACCCCTCACGATGGTTCGGGCAATAGAACAGCCAAACATTTTTCCCTGGAAAGGCGAATATTTGCCGATGGATTGCAATTTTGTTTCATCCACCCGTAGCGGCTTATTCAAATCGATTACTGTGAAGTCGGCATCGGAGCCGGGTTGCAAAGTGCCTTTACGCGGATATAATCCGTAACGTTTGGCAGGATGTTCGGAAGTTAACCGAATCAGCGTGGGAAGAGTAATCAAACCGCTTTGATAAAATTCTGAGCAAAGATACGGAATCAGTAATTGCGTGCCGGGAATACCGTTATAAACCTGCGAGAAATCTTCGAGGTCTTTTTCGGTTTTCCAGTCACATCCGGCATGGTCCGTGGTGATAAAATCTACTTTGCCACGGCAAAGTGCAGACCTTAAAAAATCCCGATCCCGAAGGGTTTTCACGGGTGGAGCGGTTTTCAGTCTTCCTTGCAAAACCGGATAATCAGCGGCTGTAAACTGCAAATAATGCGGACAGGTTTCCCAGGTAATATCTTCTTTTGTCTGGGATTGCAAAATCAATTCAGCCGCATCCGCACTTCCCACATGCACGAAATGAAGATGTTTTCCTTTCGCCAAAGCGAGGATTTGTTTTACGGCTTCGATCTCCGCTGTTACCGGTCGGCTTTTCGGATAATTTTCCGGCAAGGAAAGTTCTGCGGCAGAAAGTCCGGCAGTGGCTTTTTTGATGATATCGGCATCTTCGGCATGGAAGGCAAAAAGGTAATTTGGAAAGCGGCAAAATACTTCCCGAATATCTGCATAACTTAACGCCTGAAATGTATCCATCCCGGAAATAGTATAGATTTTAAAGCCGACGATTCCTTCCTGCCAAAGCTGATCGATCATAGTATCCGGCAAAGGAAAATCGTTCCTGCGAATGCCGCCCCAAAGAGCAAAATCCACGTAAGCTTTACGCTCGATGACAGCCAGTTTCTCCTTCAGATGGGAAGCAGAAGTGACAGGCGGAATGGACGTGCAGGGCATATCGATCACAGTGGTAATGCCGCCAAACGCTGCCGCAGCCGTTCCCGTGGTAAATGTTTCATGCCGGTTGTAGCCCGGATCATTAAAATGCACATGAGCATCGATGCAACCCGGAATGAGTAATTTTCCTGCCAGATCGATGATCCCGGTGCAATCCTTCACCTTCAAATCTTTGCCGATCTCAATAATTTTTTCATCGTACAAAACATCTTGTAAAATCGGTTCCGAGTTCCTTCCAACCAAGACAAACGCATTTTTTATCAGCTTCATTTTTCACCCTCTGCCTGGAGTTGGCTCTGCCTTCCGAATCTGTCAAATTAATTATTTCGGAGAAAAGATGTTTGACAAATATGGTCTGAATATTGCAGATGTTCAGTCGAACATTTAGATGTTTTAAATAAGATTCCCGAGGCAAGGAGGTAAGATGTACTATCCTGATATGCTAGAGCAGTTAATGAACACAGAATCTAATCCCGTGAATAAAATGTACCTGACCGAGCTGAAATTGAAATGGAACAGTTTGGAGAAAATCGTTCAACTCAAAGACGTCACGACCGATCTTTTGGTGAAAGAGCTGAACACTTGCCTGAAAACACTCGGCAACAGAAAATTTCAATACGATGATTCCGCCAACAAAGGATTCAAGCCGGATTCTCCAATTTTCAGTCCTCTTTATATCGATGATATAATCTCTTTCTTTTTAACCAGGAAAAACATTCTGAACCATCTGGGCATCCAATGGGGACGCCAATCTTTCAGCACCGGGCTGTATTTCAATCCGATCAATTTCGGAATGATGGAAACCTCACCGAATTTTGAATGCGGTGAATCGCCGGTTTTTCTCTCTTTAAATCAGGAAATCGATCTGCAATTCCGGATTACCGGAAAACGTAATTTTCATAAAAATCTTCTGAAATTGCCGTTTCTGGTTTTCCATTCTTTCGTCAATCTCGATCAGAACGATCTGATCCGCCTGGAATATTTTGCCAACATGGCAAAAGCGACTTTGGCCAAATCCAAGACGATCGTCGTGACGGAAACTTTGAACAAAGATTTGGTTCCGGATGTACGTTCATTGCCTATCGATGCAATATTTGTGTTACGAAAACAATTTAACAATAAAGAAATAAATCCGATTTCGGTGGATGTTGTCAACCGGTTATCGGAAATGATCGACAGCCTGTTAGCCGATAATGAAGACCATGTCGGCAACTTTCTGGAGACAGGTTTGATCAAATAGTTGGGAGCGATAAAATGAATAACTTTGAAATTGGAAAGGCAATGACCATCAAGTTGGAGGCTGTCCTGCCTGGTTATCCCGAATTTACGGAAGGCATCCGCCGGGCACCACGCCGCGAAATGCCTCTGAATAAACAAGAAATCAAACTCGCTTTGCGGAATGCTTTGCGTTATATTCCCGAAGAACTGCATAAACAGTTAGTGCCGGAATTCCTGGATGAGCTGCTTACCCGCGGTCATATTTACGGTTACAGATTCCGTCCGCAGGGTTGCTTAAAGGGAAAATCCCTCGATTCTTATGAAGGCAAGTGCATCGAAGGGAAGGCATTCCAGGTGATGATCGATAATAATCTGGATTTTGCCACAGCTCTTTATCCATATGAATTGGTTACTTACGGAGAAACCGGCTCTGTTTGCCAGAATTGGATGCAATACCGTCTTATCAAAAAATATTTGGAAAACCTGACGCATGAAAATACGCTGGTGATCGAAAGCGGTCATCCGCTCGGGCTGTTCAAATCCGGTGAGAATGCACCGCGCGTGATTATTACCAACGGATTGATGATCGGCATGTTCGATAATCAGCATGATTTCAATCGAGCCAATGCTTTAGGCGTGGCAAATTACGGACAGATGACTGCCGGCGGCTGGATGTATATCGGTCCGCAAGGTATTGTGCACGGAACGTATAACACCATTCTCATTGCCGGACGTATGAAACTGGGCGTTCCTGCCGATGGTGATTTGAGAGGAAAATTATTCGTTTCCTCCGGTTTGGGCGGTATGAGCGGAGCTCAACCCAAAGCTGTGGAAATTGCCCGAGGTGTCGGCATTTTTGCCGAAGTCGATCAATCACGCATCGACACGCGTCACAGCCAGGGTTGGGTCGGTTTGATCACGGATGACGCTGCCAAAGCTTTTCAATTGGCAAAAAATTATTTGCAGAAGCAGGAATCCGTTTCCATCGCTTATCATGGCAATATCGTCGATCTGCTGGAATATGCTGCTTCCCATCAAATTCATATCGATCTGCTTAGCGATCAGACTTCCTGCCATGCAGCTTACGAAGGCGGTTACTGTCCGGTCGATCTGACCTTCCAACAGCGAACGGAAATGCTGGCAAAAGACCGGGAAAAATTCTGTAAATTAGTCGATAAATCTTTGCGTCGTCATTTTGAAGCCATCCAAAAACTGGTGGCAGCCGGAACTTATTTCTTCGATTACGGCAACAGCTTTTTGAAAGCGATTTACGATGCCGGAGTGCAAGAAATTTCCAAGAACCCGGATAACACTTATGAAGGTTTTATTTATCCCAGTTACGTGGAAGATATTTTAGGACCGGAACTCTTCGATTACGGTTACGGACCGTTCCGCTGGGTTTGTTTAAGCGGCAAAGAAGAAGACCTGATCAAAACGGATGCTGCGGCTGCCGAAGTGATCCAACATTGCCGTCCGGTACTGCGTTACCAGGATCGCGACAACTACATCTGGGTGCGTGATGCCATGAAAAATAAATTAGTAGTAGGAACGCAGGCGCGCATTTTATACCAGGATGCCACAGGCAGATTGAGCATCGCTCTCAAATTCAATGATCTGGTGCGTAAAGGCGAAGTGGGTCCGATCATGCTCGGTCGTGATCATCACGACACCGGCGGTACGGATAGTCCTTTCCGCGAAACTTCCAATATCAAAGACGGCAGCAATGTGATGGCAGACATGGCTACGCAATGTTACGCCGGAAATGCCGCTCGCGGCATGAGCCTGATC
>DAISYT010000110.1:0-6921 GCA_036825175.1 Candidatus Cloacimonadota bacterium | reverse complement strand
AAAATTTGGTTTTCTCCCAGATTTCTTTTCCAAAGATTCGAGTTAAGAACGGATTTGATCGTAGATAGACGCAGATTTTCACAGACTTTTTGCCACAAAGGCACCATGACATCCGCCTTCGCTTAGGCTTCGGCGTGACAGGCAAAGTACACAATAATATGTCTTTCTGAGGAATTCTGCTTGCTGTTGCTCATGAAGAATCTCTGTTTGCAAAAGACTTTTCCGGACTTGACTTGAAAATTTGGTTTTCTCCCAGATTTCTTTTCCAAAGATTCGAGTTAAGAACGGATTGAAATAGTCGCAGAATTCACTTACCCGCTTTCATTTTTCTTTTGACAATTTTTTCTCAAATAAATAAAGATGCCACTTGTTTTTAAGAGGAAAATCTTACACAAAGATTTTATGTAAAAAAGAAGTTGGGCTAAAAAAAATATTGGGAGAGAGCATGAAATATTTAGTTAGTCTGGTCTCATTGTTTTTTATTTTTGTATCCTTATCTGCCACCATCATCAACGTACCGGCAGATCAACCGACAATTCAGGCGGGAATCGATGCGGCAGTCGATGCGGACACAGTTTTAGTACAGCCGGGAACGTATGTGGAGAATATAAATTACAATGGGAAAAATATCACTGTCGCTTCATTATTTCTTACAACTCAGGATACGACTTACATTTCACAGACCGTGATCGATGGAAATCAATCCGGTAGCGTTGTTACGTTTGAGAGTGCCGAGGATTCCACTGCTGTATTGTGCGGATTCAATATAGAAAATGGTAACGCATTAAACGGCGGTGGGATATATTGCATAAGCGCTTCAAATCCCATTATTGAAAATTCCGTTATATTTAATAATTTTGCCAGTGGAGATGGCGCTGGTCTTTTCTGTCATTCGTCAGAAATAATTCTTCGTAACCTAGCTATCATTAACAACGCAGTTACCTATCACGGTGGAGGTATCTATTTCTGCTATTCGGATGTTTCATTACAGAATATAATCTTAACCGGCAATACAGCACAAATAGATGGAGGTGGAATATATTATTTAGATACAAATATCGAATTGAAAAATGTATCGATCTATTCAAACAGTGCAATACAAAATGGTGGAGGTATGTACCTTAATGCACTTTCCAACGATATTATTACCAGTTTCGATTCTCAAAACAGATGCAGTATTTACTCTAATAATTCCGGTAGTGGAGTAGGTAATGATATTTATCTGGAATCTGGAAATACAGCTTATGTTGTCGTCGATACTTTCTCAGTATTTTATTCCTCCGATTATTACACTTATCCGCGTTATAATTTCTCATTCGATATTCAGAATTGCGCACAGGTTGATCTCATAGATGCTGATGTTTATGTGTCACCGCTGGGAGATGATGCCAATTCCGGTCTGAATGCCGATGAACCTTTCAAAACAATTCAACATGCTTTATCCAGAATAGATGTGGATGAACAAAATCCTCATACTATTCATTTATTACAGGGAACTTACAGTCCCCAAAATAATGGTGAATCATATCCGATTTATTTAATGAACCATATAAATATTGAAGGAAATTCTCAGGACGATACAATTCTGGATGCAGAAGATACAGATATCATTTTCAGAGCACATTACGTATCTGATGCAATTATAAGCAATTTGAAAGCTAAGAATGGTTTTTCTCACCTTGATAGTTATGGCATGCAAGGACATGGTGGAGGAATATATTGTTACCATTCGGATATGACTCTGCAAAATCTAATAGTCGCATATAATTACGCAGTTTTTTATGGAGGAGGAATTTATTGCTGCTACTCCGATCCAATTATGAATAATATAACTATCAGCCATAATGAGTGTTGGGAAGACGGTAAAGGTGGCGGTTTGTATTGTTACTATTCCAATCCAACCTTAGAAAACGTCGAAATCGCCTATAATATTTGCCCGGAAGGTGGCGGAGTATATTGTGAACATTCCGATCCGATTATGAATGATGTTACTATTCAAATTAATGATGCTGCTAATGATGGTGGTGGAATCTATTGTGATAATTCTAATCCAACTATGGATAATGTTGTGATTCATGGTAACGATGCTGCAAGTAATGGCGGAGGAATTTATTGTGTTTATTCTGATCCAATACTGGAAAGTGTAATCATAGAAGATAATACAGCTTCAAGCGGTGGAGGGATTTATTGTCATACTTCTAATCCTCATCTGGAAAATGTGAATATAGAAAATAATATTACTTCGAGAGGTGGTGGAATTTATTGTAGAGATTCAAATCCTTATCTAGAAAATGTAACTATTGATGAGAATTATTCATCGACTTATGGAAGCGGAATATTTTCAGATAATTCGATAATTCAAATTCAAGATTCTGATATTTGTGAAAATCAAACTTCAACCGGAGGTGGTATTTATTGTGAGGATTCGGAAATAATGGTTGAGAATACAACCATCCATTTCAACACAAGTCATAATCCAGGTGGAGGAATAAATTGCGATAACTCTACGATAAATATTAATAATAGCATCATTAATAGCAATGAAAGCTATTATGAGGTTGGGGGCGGACTATATTGTAATAACTCCGAAATTAATATTTTTAACACCCATGTTACAAATAATAGTTCTGAATTATCTGGAGCAGGAATTGCCCTTGAATCAACTAACGCAATATTTGAGGATATGACTATTTATGGTAATTGGTCGATGTCTGGTGATTGCGCTGGTATCTGTTGCTATGATGAATCAAATCTTGATTTATTTAATTGCATTTTACAAAATAATTGTGCAGAGAATGGCGGTGCAATAGCCTGCCGGGAATCATCCGAAATCAATTTAATCAATTCGCTGTTATCAGGCAACCTGGCAAATGATTATGGCGCAGCCTGTTATGTAGAAGATTCCGCTATCACAAATATCAATACAACGATTACAGAAAATGGTCCCAATAATCCCGGTTGCGTGGGTGGTGCCTTCTATTGTAATGATGATGCAGAATTGACCGTAATTAACAGCATTTTCTTTAATAACCAGCCAGAAGAAATCCATTTCAGTCCGGATTTAAATTCATCATCGGTTAACATCTCCTATTCCAACATCCAGGGTGGAGAAGCTGCTATCGTTACTAATAACAACGGTACTATTAATTGGTTGGATGGCAACATCGATCTGGAACCCGATTTTGTAAGTTCAGGCGATCATCCGTTTTCACTTTCCGGTTTTTCACCTTGTATCGAAACCGGAATTCCTGACACAACCGGACTGAATCTGCCGGAATACGATCTGGCAGGAAATCCCAGAATTCATAACGACATAATCGATATGGGAGCTTATGAGTTTCAGGATGTACCTTTTGCTGCTGATTTCGCATCTGATATCACATCCGGATTAAATCCTTTGGAAATACAATTCACCGATTTATCAACCGTAAATCCGCTATATTGGGGATGGGATTTCGATAATGACGGTATCCTTGATTCCAATGAACAAAATCCAAATTTCACTTACACTCAAGCTGGAATTTACTCCGTTTCATTGACAATAAGTGATGGAATTAACTCAGACACAGAAATAAAAGAAAACTACATTACAGTTGGTGGAGAAGTCATCGCAGATTTCGAAGCAGATGTAACATCCGGTTTAACCCCACTCGAAGTACACTTCACGGATTTGTCTGTCGGTGGATTGCCAGCTTCGGAGAAAATCCAAAAAAGCAAAACAAAAAAACGATCTCAAGCTGACAATTCCAGAGAAATAACTAGCTGGCAATGGGATTTCGATAACGACGGCACTATCGATTCCAACGAACAAAATCCAACTTTTACTTACGAAGAAGCCGGAGTTTATTCTGTTTCTCTCACAGTGAGCGACGGAACTTATTCGGATACGGAATTAAAAACAGATTATATTAACGTTTCAGAAGTTGGCACGGATGATCTAATTATCACTAAAACTCAGCTTCTCGGCAACTATCCCAATCCTTTCAATCCATCCACGACAATCAGCTTTAGCGTAACGCAAAGCTCCGACTTTGCGACCATTGAAATCTACAATCTGAAAGGTCAAAAAGTAAAAACTTTGGACTGCGGCAATTCTTTTGCAGCCGCGTCCGGCAACTGCCGGACGCACTCCAAAACCGTCTACTGGGATGGCACCAACCAAACCAACAATCCCGTCAGCTCCGGAATCTACTATTACAAATTAGTCGTGGATGGCAAAACCGTCGATACGAAGAAGTGTATGCTGCTGAAATAAAAAAGGAGAAATAATCATGAAAAAGGTCTTTGCTTTACTTCTATTTTTTTTATTATTGAATATACTCTGCTCACAAGTTCAATTTAATTTGGATTTTTCCATACCAGACATCGATCCTGACGATGAAGTGCAAAACATCTGGCTGGATGATTTCGATGAAAATGGAGAAGAAGAAATTTGGATTTTATATACTCATGAGGACGTAAATCAAAATATGGATTATTGGAGACTGACCTCATATAATTTAGCCGGTGAACAACTTTCTATATTTACAAAGTCATATTATGCTGATTCTACTTTTAAGGGTTGTAGTCTATTCAATTCAAACGGTATAAGTTACAGGATGGAATTATATGAGAACGTTATTACTCCAGTGTTCCAGACTTACTGTATAATCAAATTATACGATTACTACACAAATACAATCTTAGACACATTAATCCTCGACATTGATGATCCCGCCTGCTCGCTACCAATAACTTTTAATCCCGACTTTATGGAAAAATTCACTATTGGTGATTCAGATTATATTTATTTAGGATTTGAACAAGGATTTGATCATGCCATCGAATCATGTCTTGAAACCCGATTATATAAACTTCTAATAGATCAAAGTTCAATGAGTTTAGTTGAAGAAATATCCCGTGGTGGTCAATTCCTATCATATTATGAAGAAGATAATGCTCTCATTTCATGTCATCAAGAGAGTTGGAGCGCTCATCCTGGTCCGGCAGCCGGTTTTGATTATTATATAGATTTGTTATCATTGGATTCTCCTGCAACCTATAACAATATTCAAAACGGATCTTATAGTAGTAATTATGGGCAAATAATGCAGATGTCTGAAAATGATTTTTCATACAATAATTATGGCTTTATCTCTGCATTTACTATCTATCATACTATAGAATTGAAATGCTACACACCGCACTTATTTTCTACTATGTGGGAAGAAGAGCTTACTATGCCTAGTTCAGTGGAATTGTATCAATCATCTTGCATAAGTATCGGAGGAGAAGATAGTTATTTTATCTACTTTTATGAAGTCAGTGGTAGCCAACTCTATACTATTGAAATCAGAGACAGAACAAATGGGGAAATTCTATTATCTCAAGACAGTTCTTTATCACCTGAAGTCATTAGTCGCAAGCAAGATGGAGAGTTACTTTTTTTCGATTATAGTTATTATTCCTCACAAACGGACGTTTATTCGATCGAAGTATCCATTAACTTCCCTCCTGTTCTCGTATTTCCCATAAACAATATCGAAGTTGAGGAAGATTTCCCCGAAGCAATTGCAATAAATCTGGATTATTATTTTTATGATCAGAACGGTGATGAATTAACCTACGCTGCATATATCGAAGATAATATTGCCGAAGTGCAGATCGATGACAGTATTTTAACTATTTCTTCCATGGCAAACATGAATGGTACAACCGAGATAACCGTTATCGCAGATGATAATAATTCCTCCACTTGCTCGAGAGATACCTCTGGAACCTCTTTCCAATTAACCATTAATCCTGTGAATGATCCACCGGAGATAATCAGTTATTCGCCAGAAGAATTATCATTTGAAATCACAGAGGAGCAGGAAATCTCTTTTGAAGTAAATGCTGAAGATATCGATAGTGATCTGACATACACCTGGTTTGTTAATAACGAGAATCAGAATATTCCCGACTACCTTTTTACTTATCAATTCTCTGAAAATGGTAATTATGAAATCAAATGCACCATAAATGACGAAGAGTTTTTCCTTGATACAATATGGAATATCTCAGTCAACCTTGCCGAGATTAATAATTCGTTAACCTTACCAACTCAGCTTCTCGGTAATTATCCCAATCCTTTCAATCCATCCACGACAATCAGCTTTAGCGTAACGCAAAGCTCCGACTTTGCGACCATTGAAATTTACAATCTGAAAGGTCAGAAAGTAAAAACTCTCCCAGTCTCAAATTCTCAAAGTCACGCAGGTTCCGTCTCCTGGGATGGCACCAACCAGACCAACAATCCCGTCAGCTCCGGTATTTATTATTACAAATTAGTCGTGGATGGCAAAACCGTCGATACGAAGAAATGTTTATTATTGAAATAAGAGGTAAATCATGAATGAAGTTTATGAATTTTTAAAGAAATGTGAAACATATTATCTGGCAACCGTCGATGGTGATCGTCCGCGCATTCGCCCTTTTGGTACGATCCACATTTTTGAAAATAAGTTATATTTTCAAACCGGTAAGAAGAAAGATGTTTCCCGTCAAATCGCCAAAAACCCTCATATCGAGATTTGCGGGATGTGTGACGGAAAATGGATGCGATTAGAAGCCATTGCGATGGAAGACGACAGTATCGCAGCCAGGAAAAGCCTACTCGATGCTTATCCCATGTTGCAAACAATGTATAAACCGGATGACGGCAACACTCAGGTTTTCTATCTAAAGAATGTTACCGCCACGATCAATTCATTTTCAGAAGCTCCGAAGGTGATTAGGTTCTAAAAAAGCAGAGAAGAAGAAGAAGAAGAAGAAGAAGATTAGTCATTGGAGAACTGGTCATTCGTCATTCGTCATTGGATATTGGGTGTTGGATATTGGCTGTTGGCTGTTGGGTGTTGGGTGTTGGGTCTTGGATGTTGGATATTGGATATTGAGTCCGTT
>DAISYT010000109.1:0-6956 GCA_036825175.1 Candidatus Cloacimonadota bacterium | reverse complement strand
CCTGCTTACCGGGAAGTATTTTGTAGCGTTTAGCAGCAGGGCTGGCGCTGTCTTCGCTCTCATCGATCTGCACGATCACATTGATCTCATCGGAAAATTGGGCAGTCGTCATCTCTTGTATATCTTCTAAAGCGTTGTTATTCAAGCCGTTATCCGCCGCCATGTAGATTAGAATCGTCCAGGCGGCAGTGTCTTTTTTTTCACCACAGGAAAGCAGGCAGAATGCCATCGTCAAAAGGCAGAAATATTTAAAGATTCGATGTTTACCCGACATAATTCACTTTCCCTCAAAAAGACAAAAAGCGGCGTTAACCGCCGCTTTAAAATCATTTCCGGATTAATATTCTTTTGCTTCTTCCAGACCTTTCAGTACTCTGATGCCGCCCTGGCTGAGAGCTTCCATTTCCTTTTCGCCCGGAATAACCACGACATCCGCCAGGAAAGCGACTCTTTCCTTGAGAGTATTTATCACATAATCATTATAAGCCAATCCGCCGGTAAAGAAGATCACATCTACCTCACCTTTTAATACGGCGGCGCAGGCACCTACTTCCTTGGCAACCTGATACAACATGGCATCGAAAATCAGTTTGGATTTAGCATCGCCTTTTTTAATATTATCCACGACGATACGTCCGTCATCCGTTCCCAGATAGCCCATCAGACCACCGGTTTTGGTGAGCATGTTTACCATATCTTTGTGGGTATATTCTCCGGAAAAAGCCATTTCCAGCAAGTCGCCGATCGGTAAAGCGCCGGCACGTTGCGGGGAGAATGGTCCCATTCCCAAAACAGCATTATTGGCATCGACGATCTTGCCTTTCTTGATCGCCGTTACACTGATGCCGCCCCCCATGTGCACCCCGATTTGATTGATCTCATCGATTTTCTTTCCTCTCTCGCTGGCGATCATCATGGCGCAATAACGCAGGTTCAAAGCATGAAGCAGCGATTTTCTTTCGATCTGCGGGCAACCGGAAATCCGAGCGATACTTTCAAATTCGTCCACCGTAACCGGATCGACGATATAAGCCGGAATGTTCAGATCGTGAGCGATGGAATCGGCGATAAAAGCTCCCAGATTGGAAGCATGAATTCTGCCCCATAAAGCGGGATTTTTGAGGTCGGCAAGCATTTTGTCATTCACTTTGTAGGTGCCTCCGCTTACCGATCTGACCAGACCGCCTCTGCCGATAACGGCTTTCAAAGTTTCGGGAGCCAGATTGTTTTCCTTCATCGCTTCCATCACCAGATTCTTTCGGAATTCGTACTGCTCGATAATGCCGCCAAATTGGGCAATCTCAGCCGCATCATGACGTAAAGTAACGGTGAATACAGCCACGTCATCATCATAAACTGCGATCTTCGTAGAAGTTGAACCGGGATTGATGGCTAAAACACGGTAATCCATTTGTAAAACCTCCATATCTTTTTTTATTTTGCGTTCAATTTGTTGAGTCGGTACCGGAGAGTCAAAGTATTTTTTGGTTAGATGATTTTCGGAATGAAGGAAGGTAAACTTCCGAATCTTTATCTGCTCCTGGTAAAATATACTCCCAAGTTTTCCGTAGAGAACAGGAAGGAAACTCGCACTTGACAGCAATGAGCGGATGGAATTAATAGAACCGGTTTTTTAGTGGAGAAAAAAAATATAAAGGGGAAGAATATGAAAAAAATTCTCAGTTTAACAATTTTTATGACATTGGTCATCACTTTGATCGCCTCGGTTCCGCCTTTTGAAGCCGACAAATATTACCCGAAGGTGGTAGTTGTCTGTTTTGAATGGAATGCTATCGGAAATCGGGATGGCATCCTGAATTACGAAGTGACGGATGGCATTGTCGAGACCGGGATTGCCAGTTTCGATCAGCTTTCGGAGGAATATCGTTTTACCGATCTGCAACAGACGGTTAAAGCCCTGAAAAATCCCGACTGGAATGACAATGGCATGTATCCGCGATGTGTTTATCGGGTTTTTCTGGAAAGCAACGATAATATCGAACTTACCATGGAAGCCCTGCAGAACGATCCGAATATAATTTTTGCCGAATACGAACCCATTTATCATTACGATTATGTTCCGAACGATCCTTCCTATTCCAACCAGTGGCATCATCAATATATTAAAAGCGAATATGTCTGGGATTACACTTTCGGCAGTGATGAAATTGTGATTGGAATTGTGGATTCCGGCATTAAATGGAATCATCCAGATTTACAGGATAACATCTGGGTCAATGAAGCGGAATTGAATTCCACCAGCGGCGGAGCCGCTATGACTATCAACTGGGCGACCGGTGTGGTGAGCGGTGGAAACGGCATCGATGATGATGGCAATGGTTTCATAGACGATTGTATCGGTTGGGATTTCTATTCTTCCTCAAAACAATCGTATCAAGGATTTGCTGATAACGATCATGGTACTCATGTAGCAGGTTGTGCCGGAGCCGTGGGTGATAATGCCGTTGGCGTAGCTGGTTCCTGTCCAAATGTAAAACTTATCTCTTGCCGTCATTCCCCCAACAATACTGCTACCACCGGCATTACCAATGGTAACGATGGAATTTATTATTGTGCCGACTTAGGTGCCGATGTTATCAATTGTAGCTGGGGAGGTTCCGGTGGTGCTTATGCTGCCAATCTGGCAGTCAGTTATGCCGTCAATGCGGGATCAGTTGTTTGTTGTGCAGCCGGTAACGATGGCGTCGATGTTGGCATCACTCCTCATTATCCCGGAAATTGTACCGACGCTGTCTGTGTGGCAGCAACCGGTCCTAATAACGATGTAAGATCAAACTTTTCCAATTACGGTACTCCGGTCGATGTGTGCGCTCCCGGAAGTAACATCTATTCAACTATTATTGCTGATAACGGTTATGCTTTTTTTGATGGAACGTCCATGGCGACTCCTATCGCTTCCGGCGTGGTAGCTCTGATCAAATCCATTCATCCCGAACTGGGAGCCGAAGATTTGAGACAACGGCTTATGGATACCTGTGACAATATCGACGCAGTAAATCCTGATTATATAGGCATGTTGGGTTCCGGTCGGATAAATTCTTTTACCGGTTCTATGTATGATTTGATCCCTGATCTGAATGTTACCGGCTATATCTTCTACGAAGAATCCGGCGATGGTGACGGCTTACCCAATCCCGGAGAAGTGGTCGATCTGATGCTGGAAATTACCAACACGGAAAACTGGTTCCTCGGTTTTGGCGTGAGCGCCACACTTTCCTGCTCAGTTCCGGAAGTCACAATCATCAACGATTACATAACATTTCCCGATATTTATGGCGGCGAAACCGCCTGGAATACTTCTGTACCGTTTAGTTTCCAAACCACTGAAGATATCACTTCCTACAATATTCCTTTGACTATCACTTTTACGGCAAATGAAGGCTTTACCTGGGAATATGAAATCGAGAGGGAACTTACGGTCGAACTTACTCTGGTTCAAGTCGGCTGGCCCATTTCCGTAGGTGGCGCATCTGCTTCTGCCGGTTTGATTATCGATTTGGAAGACGACGGAGATAAAGAAGTGATTTTTGGTGATCAGGGTGGAATTCTGCATGTAATGAATGCAGACGGCACAAATGCCTTCCCCGATATCAACACGGGTGGAATTATTAACGCTGCCGTGGCAGCCGGCGATATCGACGGCGATAATGTAGAAGACATCGTGATTGCCAATGAAGCCGGTCACGTCATCGCTTACAATGCCAGCGGAACTCAGATTTTCGATTATGCCTGCGGCGGTTCGATCAAAGGTGCTCCGATGATTGCCGATGTGGACGGAAATGGCATCAATGAAGTTATTGCCGCTACTTTTATCGGTGCTCAAGTACACGTTATCAATAATGATGGGACTGCTTTTACCAATTTCCCGGCTGCTCTCAGCGGCGGTTCTCTTTCCTCTCCGGCAATTGGCGACTTAAATGGCGACGGTAATCTCGACATCGTTGTTGCCGCGCTGAATGGCACACTCGATGTAATCGACAGCAGCACGGGTACGGAACTTGCCGGGTTCCCGTATTCCACAGGAGCAGGTTCGTATCATGGACCTATCATCAGTAATGTGGATGACGATGCCGATCCGGAAATCCTGGTTGCTTCTACCACCGGAATTGTTTGCATCATCAATAACGACGGTTCCTTGCTTTCCCAAACTAATTTTGCCAATCAGATCAAAACATCGATCGTGACAGCCAATTTCGACAACAGCGGCAATAACGATCTGGCTTTCGTTACCGGTAACGGCAACGTTTACATTACAGATAACACCGGAACTCCTCTTGCCAATTTCCCGGTTTCTTTGGGAACGAACGTCGAATCGACGCCGGTCATTGCCGATATGGATAACAACGGGACTCCCGATCTGATTTTCGGCGATAATGCCGGTTACCTGCATTCCATAGACATTACCGGAAATGAAACCACCGGTTTCCCGATCTTTTTGGGCAGCACGATCAAAACCAGTCCTGCTTTGGGAGATTCCGACGGCGATGGCGATATAGATATTTTAGTGCCAAATCAGACTTCCTTCGTTCTGGTAGATTACAAGAATGAAATCGGCGATATTACCTGGGCAAACTTCAAACGTAATCCCAGAAGAACCGGAAATGCTTACGATGCCACAGCCGGCAACAACCAAAACAATGTGCAACCGGTTGCCGATAATCTGGGCAGAAACTATCCGAATCCGTTCAACCCGACCACAAATATCAGCTTTACTCTGGCGGAAGAAAGTCAGGTGAAATTGAATATTTACAACGTAAAAGGTCAGAAGGTAAGAACGCTGGTTTCCGATAAGCAAAACGCCGGAACGCATATCGTTACCTGGAACGGTAAAGATGATAACGGCAGCAACGTCGGCAGTGGAATTTATTTCTATAAACTGCAAGCCGGAGCACGTTATACCAGCTCCCGCAAGATGATCCTGCTGAAATAGTATTTTTCTATTAAAAATCAAACTCCCGACATCGTTTCGATGCCGGGAATTTTTTTATCAAATACGGCTATTTTCCAACTTCGTAAAAAAATTTTATCTTACACAAGGCTTTCTTTAAAGATTACTTTCAGCAGTTCGGACGGCACCTGCTGTTTATGAAAAATTTGCAACATACCTTTGGGCGTTATTTTATATCCTGACAATTCTTCTCTGTGGTAAACAACCGCTTTTGCTTCAACATTAATGTGGTCATTAAAAGGAATAAGACGAATAAAATTATTATCCACATAGAATGAAGGTAATTTTGCCCACAATTCTTCTTTAATATGCTGAGGAGTACTTTCGTAAATGAGTTCATAAAGGATACTAAATCTTTGTTTTGTCTGCTCTTCAAAATTCTCTAAATAATTATACACACTCTCTTTCATTTTTTTCGGTCTCCCTTTTAAAAAGTTTTTTTTATCTGCCAACTTATACTTATTATGAAATTTAGAACATATCTGATTCGTTTAAATCAGTAAAACCACGCTGTCAAAACGGGTACCTGGAGGTGCCGCCCATGTTGCTGAATGGTTGGCATACGCAGTGAAATCCGGCATCCGTCGAAAGCCGGAGTAAACGCTACCGGATTCCGCCCAAACCACCGACCAGCCCGAACGACGATACGGCTGGTAACCACAACTTCTATTATTTCAACAATAAACATTTTTTAATCGCTACAGATTCACCGTTAACCAATAACTTGTAATAATAAACTCCTGAGCTTACCGATTTTCCTGATTCATCGTCGCCATGCCAAACGACGGAGTGCTGACCGGCTGAAAGCTGTGTGCTGACAAGCTGTTTCACTTTCTGCCCTTTGATATTGTAGATTTCCAGGGTCGCAAAGGCAGAGCTTGGCGATACGCTAAGAGTGATGGTTGTGGAAGGATTAAACGGATTGGGATAGTTATGAATATCTTTAAATGAGTAATTAACTAAATGCTGATTCATTGAAGTATCATTATTTGAAATCAAATATGCTGCACCTGTCGCATTGCTGACCCCGTAATCTAAATCTGCACCAACTATAGCATTATTGCCTGATATAGAAACGGAATATCCAAATGCACCCCAATTATTAATAGTTAATTTATTTAATTCAATCCAATTTTCATCTTCTCTTTCAAAGAAGTATGCTGAAGCCGACATTCCAACATCAGGAACATCACATGCGCCAACAACAATAAAATCACCTGATATTGATACAGATCGACCAAAATGATCATACTCAAAACTATCAGATGGTACGATAGGTTGATGCTCGACCCAGCCAGAACCATTATTGGAAAACGTAAAAACAGTGCCATTATAATTTGTATGTGATCCGGTTATTAAATAATCTCCACTAATGGATATCGGCGAACCGAACGACAAGTCTGGCGATGAGTAGGATGAAGTTAATGTCGTACAATATTCCCAATTATCTTCATTGTTTTGGTAAACATATATTGAGCCACTATGGTCTATTCCGCTTGAACTTATATAAACATAATCATCTTTTATAAAAACAGAATTACCAAACCATCCAAGTGAGTTACCATCTGATGCCATAAGTTTCACCTGTTGGCTCCATTGTGACTCTTCATGTTTGTATAAATAAGCTGCGCCTGCACTTTCACCGTTTTCATCGTCATTCCGTGCTCCTACAATGACATAATCTCCATTCATTGTAATGCCAACAGAGCATCCAAATTCATCACAGATAGGAGAACCTGATGCTTCAATTACATCAATTTCACTCCAATTCTCTCCCTCTTTATGATAAATATAAACAGAACCAGAAGAGTTGTTATAGCCATGATTTGCACTAATGATCATATAATCATTATTCATAAATACTGAAGAACCAAAACCCATGGTGTTTATGCTATCAGAGGGTGTTATTTTTTCTACCAGCAACCAATCATCATTAACTTTCTGGTATAGATAAGCTGCGCCTAAAGGAAAATTGTTTAGAGGTGCT
>DAISYT010000108.1:0-7004 GCA_036825175.1 Candidatus Cloacimonadota bacterium | reverse complement strand
AAGATCGTCCACTTCCAGGTAAATACTCCCCACATTTTTAGCGCAGTTGGCAATGCCGTAATTATCTCCCACTTCGATCTTCAGTTTGAGAGATTCCAGATAATATTGCAGGCAGGTCCACCAATCCTTTTTCATGTCATAAACATAACCGATGTTATTGAGAGCAGTGGCAATCTGATCTGTTTTCTTTTCTTTTCGGTAAATCTCCAGAGCTTGGAGTTGATATTCCAGACCTTTATCGTAATCTTTCATTTGCTGGTAGGTGATGCCAATATTATTCAAGAGATTTCCGTCTTCCAGAATATAATCTTCTTTATTTGTCCTGTACTTTCTACGGATATCATCAGCCAAAAAAAAATATTCCAGAGCTCTCGTAAAATCTCGGGTTCGCAGGAGAATAACACCTATATTAGAAAAGGTAGTAGCAATGCTCAGATCGGTATCGGGTGCTCCTTCTTTCTGCATTTTCTGTTTCAAAGCAAGTGCTTTGTGCAAGTAATCCAGAGCTTCGTCGTAACGGCTGAGTCGTGATAAAGCCTGGCTGATATTATTGTAGCAGAACGACAGAGTTTTTTCTTCGTCGAGAGTTTCTAAAAGCTCGATCGCTTTGGCAATGTTTTCTGTTCCCTTTTCAAAATCACTCAGGTGCATGTAAGAAAGTCCGATCCTGTCATAAGAATGAGCAATGTTTTCTTTATCACCGAGCTGCCGATAAAGCTCGTTTGAACGCTGATAAAACTGGATCGCCTGATCGTAACTCTGAGTATTGAAATAATACAATCCGATCTTGAAATAAGCGCTAGCTATGCCTTTTTTATATTTGATTTTTTCAGAAAGATCGAGAGCTTGCCGAGCAAAATTCAGGCTTTTTTCACAATCCGTTTTGCGGAATTCATAACTAATGTCATTGAGAATATTTACTTTTTCCTGAGAATGAGCCGCTGCCAGACGAATATATAAACTATCGATTTTATTTTGAGCCGAAAGTGAAAAAAAAACAAAAACTATAATAATACCGCTTAAGAATCTTTTCATCATCCCTCCGGGAAGGAAGCTATTTATTCAAATCGGTAAAGGTAAAAATAAACTTCACTCCCTTTTTTCTGTCTAAAACAAAATCTGCATGTAGCTGCTTTCTCAGAATCTCGACCAGTTGTAAACCAAACGAGGTTGCCCGTTCCGGGTCGGCATCTTCCGGGAAATCATTTCCATCGTTGCCAATTAGAAGAAGATACCTTTCGTTGTCAACTCTGGAAAAAGATAAAAAGATATTTCCTCCTGCTTCCGAAAAGGCATGCTTCAAAGAGTTGGTGATGAGTTCATTCGCGATTATCCCGCAGGGAATCGCGGTATTAATATCGAGATTCAAATCTTTATCGCAATCCAGTGTGTAAGTAATTTTTACATCCGGTGTATGATAGCTCATGAAGAGTTGTTTGATCAGACTACTGAAATAATCGTGGGCAGAAATATGAGAAAGGTCATGGGAACGGTAGAGTTTTTCGTGGATTAAAGACATGGATTTCACACGATTCTGACAGTTCTTGAACACTTCGATGGCATTTTCTTTATTGATGTGAAGCGATTGCAATTTCAACATACTGGAAATGATCTGCATGTTGTTTTTTACTCGGTGGTAAATTTCTTGTAGAAGCACTTCTTTTTCCGCCAACGAAGCCTGGATTTTTTCTTCGGCAGCACGCATTTCAGTTATATCGGAAAATAAGGAGATCGTACCGATTATTTGATCATCTTTAAACAACGGACCGGCTGAAGCTTTGATCAACCTTAATGCACCATCTTCATGGCGATTCCAATTTTCATAAGTGGTTTTGAAACCCTGTAATCTATTTTGATGCTGTTCCGTGATTACGGTCTGATGATCTGCCGGGACCAAATCCATAACATTCATTCTCAGCAATTCCTGGCTGGAATAACCGTAAATTCTACAGGCAGCGTTATTAACGAAAACGAAGTTCATATCGTTATCGACGATTGCCAGTCCTTCTTCGATCGATTCTACCAAATTACGGTATTTTTCCTCACTTTCTATTAATTTACGGATGGATTGCTTGCGTTCTGTGATGTTACGAGCGACCATCAAAACACTACTGTTATTCAAAGGTGTGATTTTAGCATCGAAAAAAAGTGCTTTATCATCGATTTTCATATCAAAATCGAAGACAACCATCTCCCTGTTTTTCAGGCAATTATTAACCTGTTGCAGGAAGAAGTCAGCTTGTTCTTTTGGATAAAAATCATGAATTCTCTTACCGACTAAGGATTGCGGTGGTCTGTACCATTGTCCGGGAGAACTGGGAGCAACCGTCAGATATTTTCCCTCCCGATCCATGGTGAAGATGACATCATCCATGGCAGTAAACAGTGCACGCATTTGCGCTTCGGATTCCTGTAACTTGAGATGTGCCAGATGTCGGTCTGTTACTTCGATAGAAGTACCCAGCACCATGATAACATTACTGATGGAAATCCTGACACTGGAATTTTCGATCCATCTTTCTTCTCCGGTTTTGGTTGTAATCCTAAATTCATAATCGGTGGGAACGACTTCTCCGCGAATTCTGGACAAACCGTTTTTCATCACCATATCGAGGTAGTTCGAATGAACTACATCGAAGAATCTCATCTTTAATAGTTCTTCTTCGGAGTAACCCGTGATCTTACAGCTAGCAGGATTAACATATGTAAATCTTCCTTCCGAATTGTAAGTGTAAACTCCTACGCGTATATTTTCTGTGAGAGTTCTGTATAGTGATTCGCTGTCTTTCAGCTTCTCCTGAATTTCCTGCCGGATTTTACCATCCTTGATTTTATCATAATAAAGGTACAAGAGAAAAAGGATGAACACAAGCCCCAATACTAGCGTATAAATGAGTATATTCCTTACCTGATTGCTACTTTGAGCTTCTTTTTTCAATAAGGCAATTTCTTTCTCACGTTGAGCAGCTTCGTATTGAACACTTAATTCGGTGAGTTGTTTATTATTGGTTTCTTCATTGATAGAATCGTTTAAAGCATGGTATTTCTTATAATATTCCAACGCCCGAACATGATCGTTTCTTGCCTGGTAATAATCGGATATCGATTTATAATTAGACGATATCAGGGGCTTATTGATTTCCTGCATAGCCAGTTGCATACTTTCGACGAGAAAGCGATGAGCCTGCTCGAAATCCTTCATTTTAATCAGAATATCTGCCATGGTGGTTTTAGCACTACAAATACCTTCGTTATTTCCCATACTTTCAAAAATATGTAAGGACTCCAGATTGAAGGAATAGGCTTTTTTATAATCTTCGAGCAAAATATACAAACTGGAAAGATTACCGTAACAAACAGCCATTTTATACTGATCATTTTCTTTTTGAAGTTCACTCAATGCCAGGTTATAATAATGGATCGCTTCACTGTATTTGCCCAAAGCCTGATAGATGAGAGCGATGTTGTGATAGTTGCTGGAAAGGGATTCTTTCTGACCGGAATCCAGTTTTACATCTATGGAATTCAGGTAATATTGAAGTGCTTTATCGTATTGTTCCAAATAGAGATAGATATTACCGATATTATTAAGTGAATAAGCTATTCCCGCCTGATCATTTAATTCGTGGTAAATATCCAGAGCCTGCAAACAGTAATTCAGAGAAACATCGTATTTATTCAGGTCAGCATTAACGAGAGAGAGATTATAAAGAGCATTAACGACGTCTTCTTTGGAATCGATGCTGTTAGCCAGATCTAGAGATTTGTTGTATAATTCCAATGCTTTCAGATAGTTACTTTGATATTCGTATGCCACGCCTACCGATATAAGCAGTTTACACTGATCGGAAATCCGATTATATTTTTCTGCAAGGCTTATGGCTTTCTTGCCATATTCAATGCTCTTATGCGGATTCTTATCGATGTATAAAGAGAGTAATTCCTGCAAAGTGGATATTTGTTCTTTTTCGTCCAGAACAGATAAAGAAGCTTCCAAGCTATCGATCCTGGAAATATCGCCTGCTGCAAAAAGAACCACCGGAAGAAGAAGCAGCATTATTAACAATAATCTCTTCATTTTCACCCTAATTAAATTTTGGAAAGATCAAGCGAAATTGTGATAATAATTGTCAACTCGAAACTTTTATTTCGCTCAGAGAAGCGTGCACTTGTTCTGCTGTTTTCCGACCAACTCCTTTCAATCTCATTAATTCTGAAATTGAAGCTCGGGAAATATTTTCCACAGAACCAAATTCTTTCAGCAGCTCGAATTTCATTTTTTCACCGATGCCGGAAATGCTGTCCAATTCGCTCTTCAGAGTGCGCTGGCTGCGTTTTTTGCGATGAAAGGTGATCGCAAAACGATGAGCTTCATCCCGCAAATTGATCAGGATTCGCAAGGCAGAAGAAGAACGCGGCAGAATCACCGATTCGGAATTTCCTGTTAAAAACACCTCTTCCAATCTCTTCGCCAATGAGATCATTTCGATGCCTTCCACCTGCATTTCCTGCAATATCCGATAAGCGGCTGCGAGCTGCCCCTTCCCTCCGTCGATCACGATCAAATCAGGCTTTTCGTTGTCCGCGATTTTTAGAAGATAACGCTTTAAAGTTTCCGCCAACGAAGCAAAATCATCCTGACCTTGCACCGTTTTGATGATGAAATGACGGTAATTCTTTTTCTTCGGTTTGCCATTTTCAAAGAAAACCAGAGAAGAAACGGTGTCCGTTCCCAAAATCGTGGAAATATCGAGGCAGATCATTTTTCTGGGTAATTTTTTCAAACCGAGTTTATCTTTCAATTCTTTGATCGGGAAGATCGTGCGGTCGCTTTTACGCAGATATTTCAGCTTCTGTTCTTCCAGATAATTGAACGCATTTTCTCTGGCGATAGTGATGATTGCCCGCTTTTCACCACGTTGCGGAATGACCAGTTTATGTTGCAGCCATTCATTTAAAACCGCGAAATCGTCCGGCTCGAATTGTAGAAGAATATGATGAGGAAGCAGATCGGATTTTTCCGCATAATATTGCTGCAAAAATGCACTCAGAATTTGTGGAGGTGTGCTGTCTTCCACGTTGTCCATGTTGTATATTTCTTTGTTCAGCAGTTTGCCGGAAAGCACCTTCAAAACTGCCACGGCTGCTTTTTTATCCTCCTGATACAAAGCGATAACATCCCGATTTTTTTGATCGGTAAAAAACAGGCTGCGGGAATTATTGATCTTTTGCAGATCGGCGATTTTATCTCGGATCAGAGCCGCTTTTTCAAATTGCAATTGGGAACTGGCTTGTTGCATTTGTTCCTTCAGATCGTCGATCACATCCTGGTTACGTCCATTCAGGAAATTGATAGCCTGCGAAATGATTTTCTGATAAGCCTTTTGATCGATTTTCCCGATGCAGGGACCGGGACATTTTCCCATCTGATAATTGATGCAGGCACGCTGATACAAAGTACCTTCCGCCTCGATTTTCCGTTCACAGGTTCTTAACGGAAAAATCCATTCCATCATCCGCAAAGTCTTACGGATCGCATTGGCATCGGTGTACGGACCGAAATAACGGGAACCGTCTTTCACTAACTTTCTGGTAACAAATAAGCGGGGAAAAGCTTCGTAAGTATTTATTTTTATGAAGGGATACTGTTTATCATCCTTCAGCATGATGTTGTATTTCGGTTTATATTTTTTTATCAGATTTGCTTCCAGAATGAAAGCCTGTTCTTCCGTCTGGGTGAGGAAATAATCCAAATCGACGATTTTGCTGACCAATTCCCGTGTTTTTAACTCAGTCGGAATACCGGAAAAATAGGAACGAACACGGTTTTTCAGAACTTTTGCCTTCCCTACATAAATCACTTTTCCATCGGCGTTTTTCATTAAATACACGCCCGGAGAATCCGGCAGGAGAGCAAGTTTCTGCTTCAGATTATCATTTTTCGGTGTCATTTTGATAAAAATTTCGTCATGATCCGCTGCTTGATCTCTTTGCTGTATTTCACTTTTAGCAAACTGCTTCCCACCGCCATAAAGACAAACGAAGCAACCGTAAGCAGAATTATCTTGCTGAGTAACTGCCAGATATTGGCGGGAATGAGGAAATGATTGGCAAAGAACAAACCCAAATAGACCAGAAGCGACAGCGACAGCAGTTTGAGCATCGGTTTTATCACGTTGGGAAATTTGATGAAGCCGATCCGTTTATTCATCAGGTCACGCAAAATAAAGAATTGTACAGCAGCAGAAAGCGAAGTAGCCAGAGCCAAACCGGCAAGCTGGAGAACCTGCATCAGAATTAAGTTCAGAATAACATTAATGAATACGATCAGGATGGAGACTTTTACGGGGGTTTTGGTGTCTTTGTTCGCATAGAAAGCAGGAATGATGAGACGATTCAAACTATAAAACAGAATGCCGAGAGAATAACATAAAAGTGCACTGTAAGTCATGTTCACGGATTTTATATCGAAAGCTCCGCGCATAAAAAATAAACGAATAATATCTTTACCCAATCCGGCGATAATCGCTGTGATCGGTAACATGATAAAACTAAGTGAAATGGTGGAAAATCGCAGACTTTCCCTAAAACCATTCCAATCCTTTTCTGCCACAAAGCGAGAGAAAAGCGGCAATACCGCTACGCCAGCCGCCACCCCGAAGATTCCCATCGGCAACTGCATCAGACGGTTTCCGTAACCCAGTGCTGCAATGCTTCCGGTGGCAAGTAGCGAAGCCAAAATCGTATCGACGATCAGGTTGATCTGACGTACGGCGATTCCCACGGCTCCCGGAATCAGGCGTTGCCAAACCGCTGCCAGAGCTTCACCCTGTAAGCTTATGTTTAATTTTATCTGGTAACCGATTTTCCTGAGCAAAGGAAGATTGACCACGGTTTGCATTACACCACCGATCAGAACGCCATAAGACCAGAAAAATACCTGCTCTTCCATCGTGGAAGCTTTGCTGATCAACAAAAACAATCCCAGAAAAGCGATCATGCCG